>JANYFV010000263.1 GCA_025359635.1 Undibacterium sp.
GATGAGGCTGGTGTCGTCACGCGTCATGCAGCAGTGCATATCGGCATTGCTGCGCAGACCGAAAGTGGCTTAATGGTACCGGTCGTACGTCATGCCGAAGCGCGTGATGTATGGTCATGCGCCAGCGAAATGGCAAGACTGGCAGAAGGTGCGCGCACCGGCAAAGCCACGCGCGAAGAACTGTCTGGTTCTACCATCACCATTTCCAGCCTGGGCGCTCTCGGCGGCATCGTCTCTACACCGGTCATCAATCATCCTGAAGTCGCCATCGTTGGCGTCAACAAAATGGTCGAGCGCCCTATGGTACGCAATGGCCAGGTCGTGATCCGCAAGATGATGAATCTCTCGTCTTCGTTTGATCATCGCGTGGTCGATGGTATGGATGCAGCTGAATTCATCCAAACCGTACGCGGCTATCTTGAATGCCCGGCTACTTTGTTTGTGGAATAAAGCGATTTGTTTTATCCAATATGAGCATGGCAAGAAAACCTAAGATCTCTCGCCGCAGAGGCGCAGAGACGCAGAGAAAACCAAGACCTTAGCGTTTTTTCTTTGCGTTTCCGCGCTTCTGCAGCAAAGGGTTTTGACTTTCCGTAGTGACCTGTTCAGTAACGAATCAACATGGAAACAATATGAACGCAACTTCAGTCTTAACCAACACCACACTGCTAGTGATCGGTGGCGGCCCCGGCGGTTATATCGCCGCCATCCGCGCCGCGCAACTAGGCATTGCCACCACGCTGATCGAAGGCGATCAACTTGGTGGCACCTGCCTCAACATCGGCTGCATTCCTTCCAAAGCATTAATCCATGCAGCCGAAGAATTTGAAAAAGCTGGGCATTACACCAAAGGATCGGCGCTAGGTATTACCGTGCAATCGCCGAGCATTGACGTCGCACAAACCGTGCGCTGGAAAGATGGCATCGTCGCCAAACTGACCGGTGGTGTGGCTGCCTTATTGAAAAAAAATGGCGTCCAGGTCATTAAAGGTTGGGCCAATATCATTGATGGCAAAACCGTCGAAGTGAAACAAGAAGGTGCAGCGACCCAACGCTTCATTTGCCAGCATTTATTATTGGCGACAGGTTCACAAGCGGTGGAATTGCCTAACATGCCTTTCGGCGGCAATGTCATCAGTGCTACCGAAGCGCTCTCTCCAACTGCGATGCCAAAACATTTACTGGTAGTCGGTGGCGGCTATATCGGCCTGGAGCTGGGTATTGCATATCGCAAGCTAGGTGCAGAAGTCAGCGTGGTCGAATCCTTAGATCGCATCTTGCCGGCCTATGATCAAGATCTGACTAAGGCGGTAGCGGTATCGCTGCAAAAGCTAGGTGTCAAAACACATTTGGGTTGCACCGTGCAAGGCCTGAATCAAAACGGCAATGCAGTCAAGGTGAAGAATGCGCAGGGAGAAGAATCTGAGATCGTCGCGGACAAAATACTGGTAGCAGTCGGTCGCCGCCCGCGCACACAAGGCTTCGGTTTAGAAAGCCTGATGCTCGACATGGCAGGCCGCGCCGTCAAGATTGACGACCAATGCCGCACTTCCATGCGCGACGTGTGGGCGATTGGTGATGTAACGGGTGAACCGATGCTGGCACACCGCGCCATGGCACAAGGCGAGATGGTGGCAGAAATCATCGCAGGAAAAAAACGCCACTTCATGCCAGCCGCCATCCCGGCAGTTTGCTTCACCGATCCAGAAATCGTGGTCGTCGGGCAAACCCCAAACGAGGCGCAAGCAGCGGGCCTAGACTGCATCACAGCGATGTTTCCGTTCTCAGCCAACGGCCGCGCCATGACACTAGAAGCCACTGAAGGATTTGTGCGCGTAGTAGCCAGACGCGACAATCACCTTATCCTTGGCTGGCAAGCCGTAGGCAAAAGCGTCTCTGAGCTAAGCGCAGCGTTTGGACTATCAATAGAAATGGGCGCAACACTAGAAGATATCGCAGGCACCATCCATGCACATCCAACTTTGGGTGAAGCAGTGCAGGAAGCAGCAATGCGGGCACTGGGGCATGCTTTGCATATTTAAAAAGTAGGGTGCGCCATGCGCACCAAACCGCGAAGATCAAAAGTGCGAGAGATTAACGCGTGTTGGTGAGCATGGTGCGTATGACGCACCTTACGAGGTGCTGCCGCAAACCAGCGCCGGGCCGATTAAGCTTTATCAATCGCACGTATGAATACACGGCATTCCGTTACCATCGTCATTGATCAAAACATGACCAACGTTCAGATATGATTTTGTATTTTCTAAGGGTCGATAAAATGCGGGAGATTGATGAAGCTTAATCGCCCCTTGCGCTTTGCGTTCATTGGCCAGCCATGAAAGATAAGCCTCGACCTCAGGCGCACCCATTTCAGATGGATGGCGAATAAGATGAAATCGAATATATCCTTTCACCCAGTAGACATAAGCCTCTTCAGTCCGTAAGCTAGTGTGCAAATAGCGAATACGCTCACGCAATTGATCAAGAATTTTGATCGTACGCAAAGGAGGAAGTGGTTTTGTGCTGGTTTCCACAGAAATTTAATACTGTATAAATACTCGATCTATGATTCCAATATTCAATGTACAAGCCACTTCGATAATTTTTAATAAAAATTTTTAGGGAGCACGTATGTTTTTATCCAGCAGATCTGTCGCCCGAAAACAAAGTTAGGCTTCACGGGGCATTCATGAGAGTCGACAACGCTACGGGGATACGAAATTTGTGCGCAGTCGCCGTGCATCTTCAGCAGACGATGCCGGTAAATGCAGCGACCAAGTTCGCCATTCGTACCGTGCTGCGCGAAGCGATCAACAAGTCGAATGCGGAATACAAAGGGAATGTCAACCGTAGGAACTGTCGCTACATCTC
>JANYFV010000284.1 GCA_025359635.1 Undibacterium sp.
TGCTGCTGATGCAGATGTTGTAGAATTATTCGATGTCATTATTTAATAATTATTGAATTGATATAATGATATATCTAAATCAGATCAAACCATTAAATAATTCGAATTATGAATGATGAAAAATCTCTCTTTGACTATCGATTATTTCAACATCAAAGTTGATAGTACTATCGGTGGTGTCTCTGCAGTGACGATTTTGAACAAATGCCTCACCAGTGGTGATGCTAAGTGGTGTTCATTGATTAGCCGTGATCGTCTCGGCACTTTGTGGTTACTCCCTGAAGGTAAGATCTCAGCAGCAACGCAAAACATCGGCACATTGGCTACTTCTGGTATCGATTTAGGCGCGAACTATGCGTACAAATTAAATGCTTATGGCAGTCTTGGTTTGTCTATGAACGGCACATTGTTGAAAACTTATGAAGTTGAACAAATCGTGGGTGATGGAAAGTACGATTGCGTTGGCCTATACAATAATGCAGCAAATTGCGGACAGCCTAGTCCAAAATGGCGTCATAAGATCCGTGGCAATTGGAATACACCATGGGATATTGACTTAGCAATGACATGGCGTTATTTTAGCAAAAGTGATCTGGAAGGCACAAGCAACAATCCGCTGTTAAAAAGCACGGTGGCGCCAGTTGAGTCTCATTTCAATGCTGTGAACTACATAGATTTTGCAGCATCCTGGAACATCAACAAAACATTTACTTTGTCCGGTGGTATCAACAATCTTCTTGATCGTGATCCACCAATCACTTCCAAGTATGGTCAAGGCGTTGGTAACGGTAATACGTTCCCATCGATGTATGATGCATTAGGTCGTAAGCTCTTTATTAACTTGTCAGCTAAATTCAAATAATTTGCTGTAGTTAATCAATAGTGATAAACGGCGAGCGTAATGCTCGCCGTTTTTTTATCAGAATGAAAAAAGAGGAGCGAACACTCCCTTATGCCTGTCTCAACAATGTTCCCTTACAATTCAAATCCGCCAGAATCATCAGAAAATGCATTGATGCCGTCTGTCATCGCTTTAATCATCGCGCGTTCTGCTACGCTAAGATGTGGATGCCAAATGTCGAAAATCAAAATAACACGTAACTTATCACTCTGATTCCAAGCCTCATGTAAAATCGTATCATCAAACACCCAAGCCTTACCCGGTACCCATTCGCGAATATCATCACCAACTCGAAATCCACATTTTTCTGGAATAATTAACGGCAAATGCGCGACTAAACGAGCATTTGAAACGCCCACATGCGGGGGAATGTGTGTATGTGGTTTAAGTAAAGAAAACATCGCCGTGGGTGTGCGTCCAGGCTGGTCAGGCATTGGTGTTCCCGCCAAAACACGCTTCGTTTCCGGACAGCGTGCGAGGTTCTCTTCAACCGGTAACCCGTTCTGATATAAATGCAATGCGCTCCAACGAGGTGAATTGTTCAATTCGGCAAACTGGTTATGCGGCTGATCAGGTGGGTAGGTCAAATAAGGTGTAAATCCTTGTTCCGACTCAAGGACTGCTAAAAATTCATCACGAATCGCGTCTGTAGCAGCCTCTACCTCATCCAGCCAAGAAAAATCAGAGCGTTCGAAAAATGTGACCGGAGCCAACCCTGGATAATGGTAAATCATGGATTGTGATTCGTAACGCTTCTTTCGCCCAAACATAATATCCACAGAGTCACGGAAACGCTTAAGGTTCTCCCCCTGCATATCCTGAAAGAAGGGCGCCAGATAGTCATCCAAGAACGAACCGAATTGTTGATTATATTTTTCCCGATACTCCATCGCGCGAATCACTGCGGGCCGTAAATTTTGATTCAATTGTTCAATTGGAGGGGCTACGGCAACCACAGCGTTATATACACCCGCTGCGGCATGGACTTTTCCTTGCCGCTCCAGTAAATTTGCCCGCAATATCAAGGCTAGCATATCGCTTGGAGCGACCACAAGCGCGCCTCGAATCGCTTGTTCTTCACCGATTTCATCACGCAACCCTTGACATACCACCGCCAGATTGATCCACTGTTGCTGATCGCTGCCATCGACCTCAACAGATCGTGATAACCATTTTTTAGCTTCTTCTAGATCTCCAGCACGAAACGCGTTTTGACCTAGTGCAGTCAATCCGCCAATATGGTTTGGGTCAATTTTTACAATCCGCGCCCACAGCGAATTAACAGCGTCATGTCGCCCAACTTTCAGAGCGCGCGCGATTTCTTCCTCTAATAAACTCACTTCACTTTTCATATTCAAATTTCGTTTTCTA
>JANYFV010000288.1 GCA_025359635.1 Undibacterium sp.
CATGCTGTCGCGCACTCACGGCCAGACCGCCAGTCCGACTACCTTGGGCAAAGAAATGGCCAACGTGGTCGCCCGCTTGCAGCGCGCCATCCAGCGCATTGCACAGGTAGAAATTCTGGCCAAAATGAATGGCGCTGTTGGCAATTACAACGCTCACCTGTCCGCCTATCCTGGCTACGACTGGGAAACATTCTCCAAGAACGTGATCGAACAACGACTCGGCTTAAGCTACAACCCCTACACGATTCAGATCGAACCGCACGACTACATGGCAGAAATGTTTGATGCCTTTGCTCGCGTCAACACCATCTTGCTCGATCTGAATCGCGACATCTGGGGCTATATTTCAGTTGGCTACTTCAAGCAAAAAACTAAGGCTGGCGAAATCGGATCTTCCACCATGCCGCACAAAGTCAACCCTATCGATTTTGAAAATTCTGAAGGCAACCTCGGCTTAGCGAATGCCTTACTCAAACATTTATCCGAGAAATTACCAATCTCACGCTGGCAGCGTGATCTGACTGATTCCACAGTCTTGCGCAATATCGGCGTAGCGTTTGGTTACACTTTGTTGGCCTATGATAGTTGCGTGCGCGGTTTGAACAAACTGGAAACCAATCATGCAAGATTGGCGGAAGATTTGGATAACACTTGGGAAGTTTTAGCTGAGCCAGTGCAAACCGTGATGCGCCGTTATGGCGTAGAAAATCCGTACGAACAACTCAAGGAACTAACACGCGGCAAGGGTATTTCTAAAGATGCCTTACGTGAATTTGTCTTGGGCCTATCTATCCCGCAAGATGCGAAAGATTTATTGCTGGCGATGACGCCGGCGAACTATATTGGCATAGCAGCTAAATTAGCTAAAGCAGTTTAAATTAGCCCACTTAAATAAGAAAGGGAGTGTCGCGAAATATGCGACACTCCCTTTTTTACAACTTTAGCTCAACACTAGTCATCAAAGCTACGCTCACTGACCAAACGTATATCTGACAAACGCCATCGACAAGGCGAACAGATAGCCGTAAGCGAATTTATCAAGTCGAATAATTTCCTGCTCACGGCTTCGACGCCAGGCACCAATTGCCACCATCGCTGCACCGGATAAGAAAGGTGTAATCGCCAAACCGGCAATCTGCAAACTATGAGAAACGATAAACAAGCTAGGAAATATCCACAAACTAATTGCTCCGGCAATTGAACCAAAGAAGATATAACCAATGCCTGCGAACCAAGGATTCGGCGATTTCTTAAAAGGCTCACGCACACTATGCAAGCCTATCTCACCCAAGACTTCAAAGATAATCTGTAGCAAAAATTCGCCAAAAAACTGAAATAAAAGTTCAAAAATAAATTCCATTTCTTGCGATCCTATGCTCTCTGGCGTTGATTAAAAAGTGCTGATTGCTGCGTTATTTTTCCTGTAAGCGTTTCTGCGAGAGAAACGGAAAATCAATTGCCCTTTATACAGTGAGAATAATTTTTCTATCAGCACAAATATCACTGGAGAGCCGAGAAAATCACGGATGAACCAATCAAACCCGATGTAAGGTGACCAAGGAAATCCGCCACAGGTACATGTGAACCGCCCAACGCCAGCACGCCGCTCGCAAGGTCATTACCTAGCCAGGATGCTCGTTTAAGTAAGCCTGTGGCGTCTCTGGCAGCGTCATTTACGTTAATGATACTGCTTAAGCCGATTCTACAAGGTGTTTCTCTAGCATGTCTGGCTTCTTTATTTAGGTTGCAATAACTTGGCTAAATGACCGGCCATCACTGATCCACGAGGATGATAGGCGACTTGCAGCGCAATGGGAAAGAAAGTTTGCATTGCACTGCAAGCTGCATTCCTCTTTAGTATTGGCTGTACGTGACACAGTTTTCCTGACACTGCCAGACACTATTTCGCTGTAGTGCGACTCCACTTGCTCTATTGCACATCAAGCACAAATACTGAAATGGCCATAAGACATGGCGTAACGCGATTTTCATCGCTGTGCACGCCAGGCTGCACCCGAGCATGCATCGCTCTTCCAATTTCAAACTTTCTCTAAAATTTAAGGTTTTTGAGTGTGTCGAGCAGACTTGAACTTTTTTTGCTATATTAGTTCTAACTCGAACTAATTAAATTTTCCTTATGGAGTCATTTATGCAACGCTATAGCCGCTTAAGCATTATTTTTCATTGGCTGATTGCGCTCTTGATTATTGCCGCCTTTGCTTTGGGTACTGTCATGACAGATATGAAGATCAGTCCGACCAAGTTGCAATATTATTCCTGGCATAAATGGCTGGGCGTGACAATACTTGCGCTAGTGGCTATACGTTTATTAACGCGCTTATTCGGCGGCGCGCCAGCGTATCCCGACACGATGAAGAAATGGGAGAAACAAGCCGCCAACGGCACCCACATCGCCTTGTATCTGCTGATGTTCGCCGTTCCTCTATCTGGTTATTTCTATACATCTGCAGCGGGCTACCCCGTGGTGTATCTGGGTCTATTTGAACTACCTACCATCATCGGCCCTAACCCAGAACTCAAACCTATTTTAAAAGAGTTACATGAAGTATTAACGACCATACTCTTGGTCGTTGTGAGTCTGCATATGGCTGCAGCATTGAAGCATTATTTCATCGATAAAGATGGTATTTTCCAGCGCATGTTGCCAGGAAAATAATTTTTAAAATTAATCATTAAGGAAAAAACATGTCGCCACTGTCACGCATATCGTTACGTCTGTCTGGACACACAAAAATCGCAGCTGCCGTAATCACATTGGCGATAGCCATCCCAGCACTGGCCGCCGTCGCCAAACTCGATACCACCAAAAGCACCGTGGCTATCGTGTTTAAACAAATGAATGTCCCGGTTGATGCCAAGTTTAAAAAGTTCAGCGCCAACATCGACTACGACAGTGCCAAACCAGACGCATCTAAAGCGACTGTCGACATTGATGTCGCAAGTTTTGATCTGGGCGATCCTGAATACAACAAAGAGGTATTAAAAAAAGAATGGTTTAACTCCGCTCAATTTCCTAAAGCAATTTTCGTTTCTACTAGCATGAAAGCTGGCGCCAATGGCAAATTGGATGTCACTGGGAACCTGACCATCAAAGGCAAAACTATCGTCACCAGTTTCCCTTTAAGCGTTAAGAAAGAAGGCAGTAATCAAGTATTTGACGGCATGCTGCCAATCAAACGCCTCGCTTTCAATATCGGCGAAGGCGAATGGAAAGACACCGGCATGGTTGCCGATGAAGTAGTAATCAAGTTTCACGTTGTAACGTTTCAATAAGTTTGCATTTTTTATTTAATCACCACGGAGTATCACTATGAAATTAAGTCAATTTTTCAGCACTACTATCGCTGCCGCGCTTATGGTTGCAGCTTCATCTAGCATGGCACAAACCTACAACATCGATCCTGATCATACATACCCAAGTTTTGAAGCCGATCACTTTGGCACGTCAACATGGCGCGGAAAATTCACAAAAACCAGCGGCAAAGTTGTACTGGATCGCGCCGCCAAAACTGGCACACTTGATATTACGATTGACACTACGTCACTCGATTTCGGTCATGAAAAAATGAATGGTCACGCTAAATCTAAAGATATGTTCAACGTGGCGCAATTCCCTACAGCAGTATACAAAGGTAAATCGATCAAATTTAATGGCGATACTCCAGCCACTGTAGAAGGCGAATTGACTTTGCTGGGTGTGACAAAACCTGTAGCACTGACTATCAATAAATTCAAATGTATCATGCATCCGATGTTGAAAAAAGAAGTCTGTGGTGCTGACGCAAGCGCTACATTTAATCGTGCTGATTTTGGTTTGAACTATGCGGTTAATTGGGGTTTCTCACCTGAAGTAAAGCTAGCTATCCAGGTTGAAGCGATCAAAGCTGATTAATATTTTGACTTTTAAGTGGCTGTCTTTTGGGTCAGCCACTCAGTCTTGTAATCGGCCATTATGGATAAACGATATCTGCGCAGCATACGACTCCTCGCGGAATGCATGCGGCTATTTGAGAAGAATTCTTCCGCTCGCGTACGTTCGCTGGGTTTTACTGAGTCGCAATTCGACATCATCGCCACCTTGGGAAATACTGCAGGAATGACATGCAAAGAACTTGGTGAAAAAACTCTTATCACAAAGGGCACACTCACCGGAGTACTTGATCGCCTCGACAAAAAAGGTTTAATAGCACGCACACAGGGAGATGATGACAGGCGACAGCTCTTTATAAAACTTACCCGCGCGGGTGAGCAAACCTTCGCCGATATTTTCCCTCAAGTGGTCAAACAAGGGAGGCAAAGTTTTGCCAGATACAGCGAAGAAGATTTTGTAGCACTAGAACGAGAGTTACTTAAACTAAAAAATTGTTTGAGTGAGAAGCAATGAGCAAGGATAGAAAACAATAAAAAAGGGCGGAAAATCCGCCCTTTTTTAATCGACTTTTACATACGCCTAAGCTAATTTACCATGGCATTGTTTGTATTTTTTACCGCTACCACATGGGCAGAGATCATTGCGTCCTATATTGAAAATAGGATCAGGCTGATGGTTTAGCTTTCCATGGCACTGCTTGAATTTTTTACCACTGCCACAAGGGCAAAGATCATTTCTACCGATCTTAAAACCATTCGTCACTTGCAGCTGCGCAGAACCTTGTTCCGGGTTTGAAGTTGGTGCCAACATCTCTTCAGGAGACGCATTTGCATCAAAATCAGCATGCTGATAATGGACATTTTCAATCTGCGATTGCGTCATTTGTTGCTCTGCCGCTTCAATTTCTTCACGAGATTGTATCCGCACGGTGACTACCGTTTTGACCACTTCATTCTTGATCAAATCAAGCATCTGGCTAAACAACTCGAAGGCTTCGCGTTTATATTCCTGTTTAGGATTTTTTTGCGCGTAACCACGCAAATGTATGCCTTGTCGCAGGTGATCCAATGCCGCCAAATGCTCGCGCCAATGTGAATCGATACTTTGCAGCATCACGCTACGCTCGAAGCCGGCAAAAGAGTCCTGTCCAACTACCGCAACTTTCGCTGCATAAACTTCATCAACAGTTTTTTGCACACGTTCAAGAATGTCTTCATCTGTGAGATTAGGTTCGGCCTCCAGCATTTTGGCAATTGGTAAATCAAGCGCCCATTCGCTCGCCAAAGTTGCCTCGAGCGCGGGAATATCCCATTGCTCCTCTACCGACTCTTCTGGCACATAAGTTCTGACGACATCCTGGAACATACCGGTACGCAAAGATGTCATTAACTCGGACATATCCTGTGCTTCCAGCAACTCGTTACGCTGCTGATAAATGACCTTGCGCTGGTCGTTTGCTACATCGTCATACTCTAACAATTGTTTACGAATATCGAAGTTGCGCGCTTCTACTTTGCGCTGCGCCGATTCAATCGAGCGACTGACGATACCTGCCTCAATCGGCTCGCCTTCCGGCATTTTGAGCCTGTCCATGATGGCGCGGACACGGTCACCCGCGAAAATACGCAGCAAGGAATCATCTAGCGACAGGTAAAACCGTGACGACCCAGGATCACCCTGGCGACCTGATCGACCACGTAATTGATTGTCGACGCGACGTGATTCATGGCGCTCAGTACCGACTATATGCAAACCGCCAGCTGCCACGACATGTTCATGTAAAGACTGCCATTCGTCACTGAGTTTTTGTGACTGTAGTTGTTTGTCGCTATCAGACAACTTATCATCAGCTTCGATCAATTGAACTTGTTTGGCGACGTTACCACCGAGGACAATATCCGTACCGCGACCTGCCATATTGGTAGCAATGGTAATGCCTTTAGGGCGACCCGCTTGTGCAATAATTTCTGCCTCGCGTGCATGCTGTTTTGCATTTAGCACATTGTGTGGCAATTTAGCTTTGGTCAATATATCTGACAGCAATTCGGAATTTTCAATTGAGGTGGTACCGACCAAAACTGGCTGGCCGCGCTCGTAACAGTCTTGAATATCCTTGAGCATCGCACCATATTTTTCTTCGGCGGATTTATAGACTTGATCTTGCCTATCTTTGCGTTGCGACAAACGATTCGGCGGAATAACCACCGTTTCCAAACCGTAGATTTCTTGAAATTCGTAGGCTTCAGTATCGGCAGTACCCGTCATACCCGACAAACGGGTGTACATACGGAAGTAATTCTGGAAAGTGATCGACGCTAAGGTTTGATTCTCGTTTTGAATCTTCACCGCTTCTTTTGCTTCGACTGCCTGATGCAGGCCGTCTGACCAACGACGTCCGGTCATCATCCGACCGGTAAATTCATCAACAATCACGATCTCGTCGTTCAACACTACATAGTGCTGGTCTTTGAAATACAAGGCGTGTGCGCGCAAAGCTGCGTACAGATGGTGAATTAAAGAAATATTCGCTGCATCATACAAAGATGCACCCTCTGGCAACAAGCCCATTTGCGTCAGTATGCGCTCGGCGTTTTCATGCCCGGCTTCAGTCAATAAGACCTGATGCGCTTTTTCGTCTTTGGTGTAATCACCTGGCACTTCGATCTGTCCTTTGCCATCTGGTGTTTCTTCACCAATTTGCAAAGTCAGTAATTTTGGAACTTCATTTATCTTGTAATACAGTTCGGTATGATTCTCAGCCTGGCCTGAAATAATCAAAGGCGTACGAGCTTCATCAATCAGAATGGAATCGACTTCATCGACTACGGCAAAGTTAAGGCTGCGTTGCACGCGATCTTTGGCTTCATACACCATGTTGTCGCGCAAATAGTCAAAACCGAATTCATTATTTGTACCGTAAGTGATATCAGACGCGTAGGCGATCTGTTTGGCATCGTGCTCTAATTGTGACAGATTGACACCGGTAGTCAGGCCAAGCCAGCCGTACAGCTTACCCATCCATTCGGCATCGCGTTGCGCCAGATAATCATTGACGGTAATGACATGCACGCCGTTGCCTGACAATGCATTCAAATAGATAGGCAAAGTCGCCATCAGCGTCTTACCTTCACCCGTGCCCATTTCAGCAATCTTGCCATAATGGAGCACCATGCCGCCTATCATTTGCACGTCAAAATGACGCATCTTTAATACCCGCTTACTCGCCTCACGACAAACCGCAAACGCTTCTGGCAAGATGGCATCCAGGGTTTCCCCTTGCGCCAAACGTGCTTTAAATTCGGCAGTTTTGGCTTGCAATTGCTCATCCGACAAAGCTTCAAGCTGAGGTTCCAGAGCGTTAATATCACGCACAGTTTTTTGGTATTGCTTCAATAGCCGTTGGTTACGGCTACCGAATATCTTGGTCAGGAATGACATGCGATGAATGAGTAATGGGATTCTTAAAAAAACCGCCAACAAACTTACATTGGCAGCAACATAGACTAACTCGCGATTTTACCATGCGTAGCGCAGTTTTCCGGGAAAACCGATGGGGCGCGGCGTTTACACCACTGAGAATTGGAGGCTAAACGCGCAATATCAAGCTTATTCAAATTTATTTTTGACTCAAGTCAGCCAAATTCGCCTGATTTGCTCCTGCACTCAAAAACTTATGTGGATTTTGCGGAATATCCTTCACACGTACTTCGAAATGCAAATGGGCTCCGGTTGATCTTCCGGTCGAACCGATATCGGCGATATGTTGTCCACGTTTCACGATATCACCGAGTTTGACGTAGATCTTTGACGTGTGGGCATAGCGTGTCACGATTTCTCCCCCGTGATCAATTTCTAACATATTGCCAAATTGTGGGTGATACTCTGCCGAGATCACCACTCCGCCGGCAGAAGCAACAATCGGAGTACCAGTCGGTCCAGAAAAATCAATTCCCTCATGAAATGCGCTATGGCCAGAAAATGGATCTAAACGCCAACCAAACCCCGACGCGTTATAACTGACATTGACTGGCAGTATCGTCGGCAATAACTTCGACTGCAGCTTAAATCCCATTAACTTGGTTTCAACTACATTTAAATAGTCGGATCTTTGCTCAACATCCTTAGAAATTGCATCGAGTGCCGCTTGAAACTCGGACATATTCAACTCTTTTGGCGCGATTCGCCCTGAGCTCTCCAACCCACCTCGTCCCGGTGATTCCTTAAAATTAAATTCCTCAGGTTTCACTCCTGCCAGGCCCTGCACTCGCTCCCCTAAAGCGTCCAGTCGTATCAATTGCGCTTGCATTTCACCCAACTTAATCGCCATTGCTGTTAAATTTTGTTTTACAAATCGATCTTTGGTATTGGGATCATTGGAAAGTGCGCCGCTAACATTAGCGGGCATTAAGTCTTTCAAAAAAGGCACATCACTATTTGCTAAACGTAAGGTCATCGCCATCATCAGGACGGAACAAGACATGGTGGCAATCAGAAAAACCAATACAGAAAGAATGATGTGCTTGGAGCTTAACGTAATCGACTTAGCCTGCGTAAATCGCGAATGCATGACAATAATTTGCATTAGTTCATTTCCCTATGATTAACCGAGAAATAGATGTGATAATGTGTCATATATGGAAACATCCTCACCTCCTCCTTTTCGAATCAATATCAAGCGCGGCAAAAAACTTTTTGCGGCAAGTGGCGTCGCTTCTTTTTTAGCCGGCAACGATAAAATATCTCCGTTACTTCCAACGATTAGACGAAATGCATCATTGCAAAAAGAATGCGGGAATATCCTACCCGCGATATTTGACAGTTGCGAGGTTTTGCAACTAGCAGACGAGCAATTAACGCTTTCCACCCCGAATGCCGCATTAGCAAGTAAGCTAAAGCAACAATTGCCTAAATTGCAATCTCAATTGCAGCAGCGGGGATGGCAGATTAACGCAATACGGATTAAAGTACAAGTCAAGAAAACGGTGGAAAAACCCATAACGGTAAAGCAACTGGTGCTATCGGATCCCGCTGTCCGCGCTTTTGGCGAACTAGAAAACGCACTTGAGGACACACCCCAGAATGATGCTTTGAGGGCGGCGTTGCATAGACTGGTGAAGCGACATCTACAAAACACTGGCGAATAAAACGCTCAGCGATTACGTCTTTAAGACAATACCCATTCCCTTTGTTCTTGTTCAGAATAAGAACTTGGTGCGGAAGCGGCTTCAGAAAAAGTAACTATTTCATAAGCGTCTGGTTGTGCCAACAAGGCTCGTAATAACTGATTGTTCAAGCCATGACCAGATTTATGAGCACTATAACTGGCCAGCAAAGGATGTCCAATCAGATATAAATCGCCTATGGCATCGAGTATTTTGTGCCGGACGAACTCATCATCAAAGCGCAATCCGTCGGCATTTAGAATCCGGTATTCATCCATGACGATGGCATTTTCCATAGAACCACCACGCGCCAGGCCTATGCCTCTCAACATTTCCACATCCTGCATAAAACCAAAAGTGCGCGCTCGCGCAACATCTTTGACATAGGATATTTTGGCGAAATCCACTTCGGCGGTCTGGGTAGTTCCATCTACCGCAGGGTGATTAAATTCAATGAAAAAATGCAGCTTAAATCCATCAAATGGCTCCAGTCGCGCCCATTTTTCCGTTTTACCAGTTCCTTCGCGGATCTCGACCGGTTTTATGACTTTAATGAATTTCTTGGCAGCTTGTTGTTCTTGCATTCCGGCTTGCTGCAATAAATACACGAACGAGGAAGCCGATCCATCCATGATAGGGATTTCTTCCGCGCTGACATCAATATACAAATTATCAATTCCCAAACCCGCACAAGCCGACAATAAATGCTCGACCGTAGAGACTTTCTGACCCTCGGCAATCAAGGTCGATGCCATGCGCGTGTCGCCAACATTCGTCGCCTGAGCGTGAAAAACAACGGGTGGGGTCAAGTCAGTTCGGGTGAAGATGATTCCAGTATCGATAGGTGCCGGGCGCAAGACCAGATCAACTTTAGTTCCGGAATGGACACCGACGCCGACTGTCTTGACTTGCTGTTTGATTGTTCTTTGTTTTAACATCCGACTATTATAGCTGTTTCGAGATGCTTCGCTTTCGCGACCGTTTCAAGAAAAAACCGGTGCGACATTTGCTGTCCACACCGGCTTTTTAAGAACTTGCATGAAATCTTACGCCAACTGCCCCAGCATCGTTTCTGCATTCGACACTTCAAAAGCGCCACCTTGCTCAACGTTTAATTGCTTGATCGTACCATCTACCACCAGCATAGAATAACGTTGTGAGCGTGTGCCCATACCAAATTTACTGAAATCGGCATCGAGGCCTAGGGCTTTACTGAATGCCGCATTGCCATCTGCCATCATGCGCACGATACCTGTTGATTTCTGATCACGGCCCCATGCACCCATCACAAACGCGTCATTCACTGAGATGCACCAGATTTCATCGACGCCTTTTGCTTTTAATGCAGACGCGTTTGCCACATATCCAGGAACATGCTTCGCGGAACATGTAGGCGTGTATGCACCAGGCAATCCGAAAATGGCAATTGTTTTGCCCTTAGTCAAATCCGCTACATTGAAGGTATTCGGGCCGAGAGAACAGCCCTCCGCTTCAACTTCGACAAATTCAGCTAGGCTGCCTTCAGGTAATTTTTCACCGATCTTGATTGTCATATTTGGCTCCATAAATAGAAATTATTCACACCGCTCTGTAACGCAATACCGTTCCAGATGCGAGCTGAGCGCAAGTATGCCTGAGTATAGATTTTCGTGCTGAAAGCAAAACACCAGCGTCAAATGGCGCTGGTGTTTTGTTATTTTATGTTTGACTTATTTGGAGTTAAACAAAATTACGAAGAACAAATTTAGTCAGCCTGTTTGCGTAAAAAGGCAGGGATATCATAAGTTTCCATGCCGTTTTTTTCTAAAGCACGGACCTGATCAGATGCTGATTCACGACGCCAAACTGCCGGCTTACTCAAACCATCAAAACCTGCTGACGCAGACCCCATGCCAGAATTTAAGGCAGGCATCATCGCAGCCGTAGCCATGATAGGTTCATTGTGAGTACCGGTACGCAGCATCGGCGTTTGCACCAATTGCATATTTTTCTTGCCGCGACCAAGACCAGTAGCCACCACCGTAACGCGAATATCATCACCCATCGAGTCGTCGTAAGCAATACCCTGCGCAATCGAGGCATCATCAGCAGCAAAGGCACGTACCGCTGCCATGACTTCCTTGATTTCTTTACCTTTTAGATTGCGACTCGCCGTGACGTTAACCAAGACACCGCGCGCTCCAGACAAATCGATACCGTCTAGCAGCGGTGAGGCAACCGCCTGTTCAGCAGCGATACGTGCGCGATCAACGCCGGAAGCGGTGGCCGTACCCATCATCGCTTTGCCCTGCTCACCCATAATCGTTTTCACGTCATTGAAATCGACATTAATATGACCTGGAACATTGATGATTTCAGCGATACCGGCAACTGCATTATTGAGGACATTGTCGGCATGTTGCAGCCACTCTATCATGCTGTCGTCTTCGTAAATCTCTTCCAATTTTTCATTCAAAATGATGATGAGAGAATCGACATGCTTGGACAAGGCTTCAAGACCTTCGTCAGCGATGTCCATGCACTTTTTACCTTCATAGGAAAAAGGTTTGGAGACCACCGCAACTGTCAGCGCACCCATTTCTTTTGCAATCTGTGCGACCACCGGTGCAGCGCCCGTGCCGGTTCCGCCACCCATACCGGCAGCGATAAAGACCATGTGTGCGCCGCGCAATGCATCTTCGATACGTGCGCGTGATTCTTCGGCCAACTGACGGCCGACTTCAGGTTTCATACCCGCACCTAAACCGGTTTCACCGATCTGAATGACGTTATGTGCTTTAGATTGTGTCAGCGCTTGCGCATCAGTATTGGCGGCGATGAACTCAACGCCACAAACACCTTTGTTAATCATGTGCTGAACCGCATTACCGCCCGCGCCACCGACGCCAACAACCTTGATTACGGTGCCTTGTGTAGCGTTATCGACCATATCGAACTCCATCATGCATCCTCCAAGTAGGCAGTTTTTAGTCGCTAAGCATCACCCGATGTGACGACTAGCGACTAAAAACTGTAGATCTAAACATTATAAAATAATTACCACATTTTTATGAGAAAATTTATGCAAATTCCCTCTAAAAATTCCCTAAAAACCACTCTTTCATACGTTGCCATACCGCTTTAGCAGAACCTTCCTGATTTGTGACGATATGACCGCGCATATACTGCTTCTTCGCTTCCAACAACAACCCTAAAACTGTCGCATATCGCGGACTGCGCACCACGTCCGCTAACTGTCCTGTATAAGCCGGCATACCAAGTCTGGTCGGCTTTAAAAAAATGTCTTCCGCCATCTCAACCATGCCAGGCATCGTCGATGAACCACCGGTGAGCACGATGCCAGAAGAAAGTACATCTTCGTAACCAGACTCGCGCACGACCTGATGCACCAGCGCGAATAATTCTTCTACGCGCGGTTCGATCACTGCGGCCAAAGCCTGTCTTGATAATGCGCGCGGACCGCGATCACCAAGCCCTGGCACTTCAATGGTATCGGACGGATCGGCCAATACCTGTTTCGCCAATCCGAAACGAATTTTAATTTCTTCCGCCTCTGAAGTCGGGGTGCGCAAAGCCATGGCAATATCGTTCGTGATTTGATCACCCGCGATCGGTATCACAGCGGTATGTCGGATCGCACCTTCGCTGAAGACCGCCACGTCGGTAGTGCCGCCGCCAATATCGATCAACACTACGCCCAATTCTTTTTCATCTTTGGTCAATACTGCTTCTGCCGAGGCCATCGGTTGCAAGATAAGATCAGACACTTCCAGACCACAACGGCGTACGCACTTCACAATATTTTGCACGGCAGACACCGCACCGGTCACGATATGCACTTTGACTTCCAGGCGAATTCCGCTCATCCCTATCGGTTCGCGCACATCATCCTGACTATCAACAATAAACTCTTGCGGCAAGGTATGCAGCAATTGCTGATCGGTTGGAATATTCACCGCCTTGGCAGTTTCGATGACACGAGAGACATCGGCCGCAGTGACTTCCTTATCTTTAATCGCGACCATGCCACTGGAATTAAAACTGCGGATATGGCTACCGGCGATTCCGGTGTAGACGTGCCTGATTTTGCAATCAGCCATTAATTCGGCTTCTTCGAGCGCGCGACGGATCGATTCGACGGTGGCCTCGATATTCACTACCACACCTTTTTTCAAGCCTTTGGATTCGTGCTGTCCAAGACCGATCACTTCATGCCTGCCATCAGGCATGACTTCAGCGACCACGGCCACTACTTTTGACGTACCTATATCCAGGCCGACGATCAGATTTTTCGCATCTTTTATCATGTCACTCCACTTACTTTCGTTTGCTCTTCAACCCAAAATCACCATGACTGGATTTCAGCGCTAGTCCATTCGGATAGCGCATATCCACACTCTCAATACTGTCTTGCAAGCTCGCTAGTAACTGCGGGTACACCAGCAATAACTGTCCCACACGTTTTTTCAAAGTAGTCTCATCCTGTACTCGCCCTAGCTCTACTTTCATTCCATTATTCAGCTTCAAACTCCAGGCATATCGGCTTGAATAATTAAGCTCTTCTGGCACCAGACTAATCTTGGAAAACCACTCCTTAAAATCGAGAAAGCGTGCCAATACTTCTTTTTCGCTTCCTTCCGGTCCGGAGAATGCGATCAAATCAGCGTCTTCTTCCGCCTCGGCCAGATTCGCGGTAAACACATCGCCCTTAACCGATATTAATCGACCGTCCTCGCCCCACGTTCCCAATGCTTGATGTTCTTCCAAAGTCACAATTAGTTTATTTGGCCATGCTCTTTGTACACTGGCTCTATGCACCCAAGACACAGATTCAAAAGCCGACCGCACTACATCAAGATTGGTGGTAAAAAAATTACCTCGTATTTTTGGCAAAGCTGAATCTCTAATCGTCAACACATTCACATGCCTAAGAGAGTTCTTCTCGACACCTTCTACTTGAATTACTTTCAAGGTAAACATCGGGCGTTGTATTACCCACCATACAAATGACATCGTCAAAGACAGCAGCACTATGCCAAATAAGACATTGGCAGCAGTATTTAACGTTTTGACGTCCTGCCACATGGACTAGTCACTTCCTTTTTTTACTTCTGATTTAATTTTTAGCCGTGCAGTTTGCAAGATTTCCATACACACATCTTCGTAGCTCATGCCAGCTGCACGTGCTGCCATTGGTACCAGAGAATGTGTTGTCATACCAGGCGAAGTATTGATCTCGATTAAGAAAGGCTGATTGTCCGATGCCCGAAGCAAGACATCGGCCCTGGCCCAACCTTCACAATTGATCGCACGATATGCATCGACACAAATTTTTTGTATGTGTGCAGTCAGCCCTGCATCTATCGGTGCGGGGCAAAGATATTTTGTATCGTCAGTAAAATATTTATTCTGATAATCGTAATTCCCTTCAGGCGCCACAATCTCGATCACCGGTAAAGCATAGGCTTGCGCACCGACACCCAACACCGCCACAGTGAGCTCGCGTCCCTGAATAAATTCTTCGGCTAATACTTCATCATCAAATTGCGCCGCCAGAGCATACGCCTCATTGATTTCACTGGCTGAATTGACTTTGCTAATTCCGATGGTCGACCCCTCATGCGGCGGCTTCACAATCAAAGGAAAACCCAATTCATCGGCCACCTTTTGCAAATCAGAATCAGATGTCAAGGCCGCATAGTTTGGTGTCGGCAAATCGTGGTGCTGCCAGATTTTCTTGGTAAATATTTTATCCATGGCGATAGCTGAAGCCATCACGCCACTACCGGTGTAAGGAATGCCGAGTTGCTCCAAAGCGCCTTGCAGACTGCCATCTTCACCATAGCGGCCATGTAGGGAAATAAAAACACGATCAAATTTTTCTGCTGCCAACTCGGCCAAGCTACGCTCACCTGTGTCAAAAGCATGCGCATCAACTCCCCAGCTTTTTAATGCCGCCAAAACTCCACTACCAGACATCAGTGAAATTTCACGTTCAGCCGATCGGCCGCCGAGTAAGACGCCGACCTTGCCCATTTGTTTTATTTTGTTTTCGCTCATGACAATTCTCTCTATGCTCTTTACTTTATGCGCCATGCGCCAACTTACCGGGTACTGCACTGATGGAACCTGCACCCATAATAATCAAGACATCACCGTCTTTCAGCACGTGCAATAAGCTATCCGGCATATCTTTGATTTCTTCAACGAAGACCGGTTCAACTTTTCCCACCACGCGCAATGCCCTTGCCAGTGCACGCCCATCTGCTGCGACGATAGGCGCTTCGCCCGCCGCATACACTTCAGCAAGCACAACGGCATCTGCGGTCGACATGACCTTGACAAAATCTTCAAAGAGATCACGGGTCCGGGTAAATCTATGCGGTTGAAAAGCCAGCACTAATCGTCGTCCGGGATACGCGCCGCGGGCTGCGGCAATGGTCGCCGCCATTTCGACAGGATGGTGGCCGTAGTCATCGACTAAGGCGAAACTCGCTGCATCGCCCAGAGAAATTTCGCCATAACGGGTGAAGCGACGCCCCACGCCATTGAATTCACTGAGTGCTTTTTGCGTGGCCGTATCCGCGACACCGACTTCACGCGCAATCGCAATCGCCGCGCAGGCATTTTGCACATTATGCATACCTGGTTGATTCAAGCTCACCTGCATATCCTCGTACTCATCTTGCACAACAGTGAATTGCATTTTCCCGCCAACTGCCTCGGCATTTACCGCTCTCACTTCGGCTTCTTCATGGAAGCCGTAGGTGACTACGCGCTTGGAAATCGCCGGCATGATTTCACGGATGTTGGCATCATCGAGACACACTACGGCAACGCCATAAAATGGCAAACGCTGCGTGAACTCAACGAAGGCCTGTTTGAGCTTAGAGAAATCGTGATCATAAGTTTCCATATGATCGGCGTCGATATTCGTAATTACTTCGATCACCGGCAACAAATTCAAAAACGAAGCGTCCGACTCATCCGCTTCAGCGACGATAAAATCGCCACTACCCAATTTGGCATTAGCACCCGCACTATTGAGCCGGCCGCCGATCACAAATGTCGGATCAAAGCCACCTTCAGCCAAGATGCTGGCGACCAAACTTGTCGTCGTGGTCTTGCCGTGCGTTCCGGCAATCGCGATACCACTCTTAAGACGCATCAGTTCTGCCAGCATCAAGGCGCGCGGAACGATAGGGATATGTTTTTCTCGCGCCGCAATCACTTCGGGGTTGTCGGCTTTCACCGCGGTAGAAGTGACGACCGCATCAGCTCCGGCAATATTTTCTGCTGCATGCCCCAACATGACTTTTGCGCCCAAACTGGCCAGGCGTTGCGACGCTGCGTTGCTACCGATATCAGAGCCAGAAATGACATAGCCTAAGTTCAACAAAACTTCGGCAATACCGCTCATGCCAGAACCGCCTATGCCAACAAAGTGCAGGTGTTTTACTTTATGTTTCATACCAATTCTTCCAAAATAGTTGCGATGGTTTCATTCGCCTCGCGCTTGCCCAAGGCATACGCAATTTGCGCCATCTCCAGGCACTGCGCTCTATTCATGGCTTGCAATTTCTGCGCCAGTGCACTGGCATTTAATTCCGCCTGAGGCAGGTGAATCCCGGCCGCTTCACTTTCCATCCATCGCGCATTCGCGGTTTGATGCGAAGTACTTGATGCGACAAAGGGCACCAAGATACTCGCGACGCCAGCCGCGTTCAACTCAGAGACAGTGATCGCGCCAGCGCGGCAAATAACCAGATCGGCTTTTTCATATTGCTTAGGCATGTCATCAATAAATTCCAGCACTTCTGCCATCACGCCTTTTTCTGCATAACGCTGGCGCAAGTTCTCGGCTTGTTGTTTGCCAGATTGATGCGTAACAGTCGGGCGGAGCTCAATAGGAATTAAGGCAAGCGCATCAGGGATAGTATCGTTGAGCACCTTCGCCCCAAGACTGCCGCCGACCACAAGAATATTCAAGACACCTGTTCTAGCTGCATAGCGAACTTGTGGCGACGCCAGCTGGCAAATATCTGCACGTACCGGATTGCCTGTGACGACCATCTTGCGCGAGTCAAACTCAAGCAAAGATGGCAAGCCGAACAGCAGTTTTTTGGCGAAAGGGCTCAACACTTTATTCGACAAGAGTAAAGCGGCATCTGCGTTCATCAGCACCACTGGCTTTCCGCGTAGCGCCGCCATCAGTCCGCCAGGCACTGTGACATAACCTCCCATACCTAGGACGACATCCGGCTTGCGCTTTCCGACAATTCCAAAGCAGCGAATAAAACTCGTCAGCAATTTAACCGCGCCGGTCAAGCTATGCAGT
This sequence comes from Undibacterium sp., assembly GCA_025359635.1. Taxonomy (GTDB): domain Bacteria; phylum Pseudomonadota; class Gammaproteobacteria; order Burkholderiales; family Burkholderiaceae_D; genus Undibacterium. The sequence continues at coordinate 17,393 of JANYFV010000288.1, forward strand.
ATACCTTTGCCACGCAGGCCAGAAAATTCGAGATTGTCCATTTCAATATGGTGCTTGGGAACAATCTGCGCCTCCATGCCTTTAAGCGTACCGAGCCACGACACAGTCCAACCGCGCGCGCGCATGGTGTCAGCAATGGCGATTCCTGGGAAAATATGCCCGCCGGTGCCGGCCGCCATAATCATCAAAGTCTTGGCATGAGTCGATTTTGGATTCATACCCGACCTCCGCGCATCAATACCCGATTCTCGTAATCGATACGTAGCAAAATGGCCAGGCCAACGCAATTAATTAAAACACCAGAACCGCCATAACTCATCAACGGCAAGGTCAAACCTTTAGTTGGAAGCAAGCCAAGATTAACGCCCATATTAATGAATGCCTGCACGCCTATCCAGATCCCCACGCCTTTCGCTGCCAGGCCTGCAAAAGTCGCATCGAGAACGATAGCCTGGCGGCCAATTTCGAAGGCGCGCTTCACCAACCAGTAAAACAAAAGAACCACCACCATGACGCCGATAAAACCCAGCTCTTCGCCTATCACAGCAAGCAGAAAATCGGTGTGCGCCTCTGGTAAGTAATGAAGCTTTTCAACACTGGCACCGAGGCCAACACCGGTTAATTCTCCACGTCCAAACGCAATCAGGGAATGCGAAAGTTGATACGCTTTGCCCAAAGCATTCTCTTGCACCCATGGATCCATATACGCAAAAATTCGCTCACGGCGAAATTTTGACAAACTAATCACCAGGCCGAAAATACCCACCAGGGTGGCGGCGATACAGCCAAACCAAACGCCATTAATTCCACCCAAAAACAAGATGCCCATCGCGATACAAACGATCACACCGAATGCGCCGAGGTCCGGCTCCAACAATAGCAATAGTCCAACCGCACCGACCGCCATCAGCATCGGCACAAAACCCTTGGTCAGTTTGTGCATGTACTCTTGTTTGCGTACGGTGTAATCAGCGGCGTACAAGACCATGAACAACTTCATCAATTCTGATGGCTGAATATTAAAGACTCGAAATGACAACCAGCGTTTGGCACCATTCACGCCCTTACCCAAGCCTGGAACCAAGACAGCGGCAAGCAACACCAATGTCAGGACAAATAAATACGGCGCTAACTTCTGCCAAGTCGAGATACGTACACGAAAAACGAAAAGCCCGATCACGACAGAAATAAGTACAAATATCGATTGGCGAACTAAGAAATGGGTATTTTTATAGTTGGCGTATTTAGGCGAATCCGGTAGAGAGATCGAAGCTGAATACACCATGACAACACCGAACAACATCAGCAACATCGTCACCCATACCAGCGCCTGATCGTATTCCATCATGGTCGAACGTTTCGACAAGTAAGCCGTTGCAACCGAGTCGGTTGAGAATGACAGCCGTTTATTGAAAGAGAAGAATAATTGCTTCATCAGCAAACATCCCCTCTGGCCATGCCAATTTCGCGCACGGCATCAATAAAAACCTGGGCCCTGTGCGCGTAGTTGCGGAACATGTCCATGCTGGCACAGGCTGGCGACAACAATACTATATCGCCTTCCAGTGCCATATTTGCGGCTGCCTGAACGGCCTCTTCCAGTGTAGCAAAATCGTATAGCTCTGCGCCTACGAGTTGAATCGCAGTGCGTATTTCCTGAGCTGCTTTACCTATCATCAACACCGCTTTGGTATAGCGCTCAACCGGGTCGGCCAAAGGCGAAAAATCTTGCCCCTTGCCTTCACCACCGGCAATCAAAATTATCTTTTTACCGCTGCCAGCAACTTCCCGCCCCAGCCCCTTCAAGGCAGCCACAGTGGCCCCTACATTGGTACCTTTACTGTCATCGATATAATCAACGCCAGCAATGGTTGTCACTAATTCGACACGGTGCGATTCACCGGTGTAGTCACGCAAGCCATGCAATAGAGGGGCCAATGGCAAGTCAATTGCCCGACACAGTGCTAACGCAGCCAGCGCATTCGCCGCATTATGCTGCCCGCGAATTTTTAATGCGTCTGCCGGCATCAGTCTATTGACGACAACGGGCGGCGCGACATAGTCTTTTTTCTTGCGACGACCTGGAATTTGATCATCCTCATCTGCAATCGCAAGCGCCAACCAAGTCATGCCGTGTTCATCGAGCAAGCCAAAATCACCGTCACGTTCAGGCGCGCTTACGCCAAAAGTAATTGCGGTTGCTTGCAAAGCTGAGCCGGCGTTGAGCATCGCCATTACCAAGGCATCGTCACGATTGAGCAATTGTATGGTGTCAGTGCCAAAGATACGTGCTTTGTCCTTGCAATATGCCGCTAGATCGCCATGCCAATCGAGGTGATCTTGCGTGATATTCAACACCGTTGCGACATCCGCCTGCAGGCTAAAACTGGTGTGCAATTGAAAGCTGGACAATTCAAGCACCCAGACTTGTGGCAATGCATTAGCATCGAGCGTTTCACGCAGCACGTCCAGCATTGCCGGGCTAATATTGCCGGCGACTTTCACCGTTAAACCTGCCCTCTCACACAATAAACCAGTCAGGCTAGTCACTGTCGTTTTGCCGTTGGTGCCGGTGATTGCGATGACTTTAGGTTGATAATGTTGCGATTGTTTGAGTTCAGCCAAGGCCAGTGCAAATAATTCAACTTCACCCCAAACCGGGATCTCTCTCAACTGCGCTTCAGGCACGATGACGGCCAATTCATGCAGAGGAGACAAGCCCGGACTGACAGCGACGACATCAATCCCATCCAATAAACTTTGCTGAAAATCACCACTAAAAAACTCAATTTCAGACGAAAGCTGTTGCAGCGCGACTAGCCTGTCTGGCGCTGACCGCGTATCGGCAACACGTAGCTTGGCACCACAGCGCAACAACCATTGCGCCATGGCTAACCCAGACTCACCGAGCCCGAGTATCAATACGTGTTTGCCTGAGAAATCCATGTCTTCTTTTATTTCTTCAACGTAGTTTTAATGACGATAATCCAACCAGTACCAGCAGCATGGTAATGATCCAGAAGCGCACTACTACTTGCGTTTCTTTCCAGCCCTTTTGTTCAAAGTGATGATGCAAGGGCGCCATCAAAAACAAGCGTTTTCCGATTCCATATTTCCTTTTAGTGAACTTAAAATAAGTCACTTGCATAATCACCGAGACTGTTTCAACCACAAAAATTCCACCCATGATGAACAAGACGATTTCCTGGCGGATGATCACGGCAACGGTACCGAGTGCGCCACCCAAGGCCAGGGCGCCTACGTCGCCCATAAACACTTCAGCGGGGTGCGCGTTAAACCACAAAAACGCCAGACCTGCTCCGGCCATCGCACCACAAAAAATCAACAACTCTCCAGCGCCAGGAATATGTGGGATGAGCAGATATTTGGAGTAGCCGACGTGGCCGGTCAGGTAAGCGAACAAACCCAGTGCCGACCCAACCATAATCGTCGGCATAATCGCCAGGCCGTCCAGGCCGTCAGTCAGGTTCACCGCATTACTGGTGCCGACAATCACGCAATAGGTGAGCGCGATAAAGCCCCATACGCCTAGCGGATAACTAAAGGTTTTGAAGAATGGAACTATCAGGTCGATTTTATTTGGCAAATCCAGACTAAAACCAGACTGCACCCAGGCAAAAAATAATTCTAAAACTTTACTATTGGTCGGCGCTGAGACGGAGAAGGCTAAATAGATGGAGGCGACTATACCTATCAACGATTGCCAGAAATACTTCTCGCGCGATGCCATTCCTTTTGGATCTTGATACACCACCTTGCGATAGTCATCAACCCAGCCGATGGCACCGAAACCCAACGTGACGATGAGAACCACCCAGATAAACCGATTGCTTAAATCTGCCCACAGTAAAGTAGAGATGCCCAAAGAAATTAACAGCAGAACACCGCCCATCGTTGGCGTGCCAGACTTAATCAAATGCGTTTGCGGCCCATCAGTGCGCACGGCCTGGCCGACCTTCAGGCGCGCCAAGGTACGGATCACCGCCGGGCCGGCAAACAGGCCAATCGAGATAGCTGTCATAGTGGCGAATACTGCGCGAAAGGTGATAAAACCAAAGACGCGCAGAAGACCGATATCATCTTTAAAAAATTGTGCCAACCAAAGCAACATGTTAGTGATTTCCTGTAGATTGTTGTTGTGTCAAATGGGCTACCGCCCGTTCCATTTTCATGAAACGTGAGCCCTTAATTAATACCGTGCTGCTGGATGAAATGCAGGCATCCAATGCCAATTGCAGCTCATCAATATTCTCGAAATGCCTTGCAGAATCACCGAAGGCCAGTGCTGCGTCTTGCGCCAGATCTCCTAAGGTAAGCAATTGTGCGATGCCGCGTTCGCGCGCATACGCGCCGATTTCCTTGTGAAATGCCTTAGCTTCAGCACCGACTTCGCCCATATCGCCCAATACCAAAATACCTTCGTCACTGGCCTGCGCCAGGACATCGATGGCAGCTCTGACCGAATCTGGATTGGCGTTATAAGTATCATCAATAACGCGCGCACCGTTAACCGCATGCTTGCTTTGCAAACGACCATTGACTGCTTGAAATGCCGCGAGGCCAAGCGCAATAGTTTCATTGGGTACGCCTATAGCATGACAACAGGCTGTTGCGGCCAAAGCATTCAAGACATTATGTTCACCGGCTGCAGATAGAGTCACTGGAAAAATTGTTTCCGCAATGTTGATCTGCATGTCGCTACCAAATGCATGCGGCTGAAAACTGCAGGACACATCAGCAGTTTTTGACAAACCAAAAGTCAGCACTTTGCGTTGTCCTGATTCCGCCGCCAAAGAGCGCCACAATTTTGTATAGGTATCATCCGCCGGAAACACTGCAGTGCCATCTGCCGGCAAGCTGCGCAAGACTGCGCCATTCTCTTCTGCCACGGCCTGCACAGTTTGCATAAATTCTTGATGCTCACGCTGGGCGTTATTGACCAATCCAACAGTCGGCATGGCGACTGAAGCCAGGAGCGCGATTTCGCCCGGATGATTCATGCCAAGTTCAATGACTGCGCAGGCGTGATTTTCATTTAGACGCAAGAGCGTGAGTGGCACACCTATTTCGTTATTCAGATTGCCCGCTGTCGACAAGCTACGTTCTGCGCCTGCATGCGCAAGCAGAATTGCCGCGATCATTTCTTTTACCGTCGTCTTGCCATTACTTCCGGTAACGCCGATCACAGGTAATGAAAATTTATTACGCCAGTGCCGGGCAATTTCTATTAGGGCCAATTTGGTATCCGGCACTATCAGTGCCGACAAAACAAATCCTGGCGGAACTTGTTCTGCAACGACCGCAGCAGCGCCAGACAGCGCCACGCTTGGCAAAAAATCGTGTGCATCAAAATGCGCGCCGCGCAATGCTAAAAACAGATCGCCTTGACGAATCTTTCTGCTGTCTGTAGTCAAGCCAGATACCTGAACGTCTCTATTCATCGTCGATGAAGTGATAGCCGTCTGCAATTCTTGTAGAGATACTTGCATCAGCTTGTCCCTTTTAGGCTACTGGTAGCCACCGAGGCCAGCGCCAGTGCAGCGTGCTCTTCATCGGAGAACGGCCATTTTTTTCCATCGATGTCTTGATAGGTTTCGTGACCTTTACCGGCGAGTAAGACAACATCATTTTTGCCCGCGTGTTTAATCGCAAACAAAATGGCGCTAGCCCTATCTTCAATCATATGGGGTGTAACACTCATGCCTTTAAGAATATCCTGAATGATCATGTCTGGCTTTTCTGTGCGCGGGTTGTCGCTAGTAACAACTACATGTTGCGCTACCTCGGCAATTTTTCCCATTTGCGGGCGCTTGCCTGGATCACGATCACCACCGCAACCGAACACGCACCACAATTCGCCCTGACGCTCAAGCGCCACTTGCTGCAAGGTCAGCAAAGTTTTTTCTAAAGCATCTGGCGTGTGCGCATAGTCAATCACAACCATGGCGCGCCCGGCAGATCCCAGTTGCTGCATGCGGCCAGGTACAGATTCGAGTTTTTCTATGGCGCTGACTGCCGCAGTCCAGCTAATCCCTTTGGCCAATAAAACACTAAGTACGCCCAACACATTGCTGACATTGAAGCGCCCTATCATCTGCGTTTTTACCTGGCCGCTGCCAAACGCAGACTCCACGTGGAAATTGGTGCCCGCATGATGCGTGCGCAGATTGCTGGCATAAATCACTTCTGCGCTTGGGTGCTCTTTGTGCTTCAGGCTATAGCCGAGTACCCGCACTTTATTTTGCTGTTGCGCTGACTGCAAATGAAGTTTTTGCGCGATTTGCACGCCGTATTCATCGTCAAGATTGACCACAGCGGCAGCCAGACCTGGCCAATCAAACAAGATAGTTTTTGCGGCCGCGTAGGCATCCATGTCGCCATGATAATCAAGATGGTCGCGCGTTAAATTGGTGAGCAGGGCCACATCGACATGCAGGCCGTTCAAGCGACCTTGTTGCAAACCGATAGACGATGCTTCGATCGCCAGGGCTTGTGCGCCCGCGCCATGCAAATCAAATAAACGGCGCTGAAGTTGTATCGCATCGGGCGTGGTAAAGCCAGTTTCCACCAGGTTTTCCAGCACACCGTTACGGTAATTACCAACACCCAAAGTACCGATCACTGCACAAGGCGAACTCGTCATTGAAAGCGCTTTTGCCAGCCACTGTGAGCACGAAGTTTTTCCGTTAGTTCCCGTCACCGCGACGATAAACATGTCTTGATCAGCCTTGCCATACCAGATATTCGCGATAGCGCCTAAACTCTCTCTTAATTGTGCGACAGGCAAATGAGGAATAGTGAAGCTCTCATCCCATGCAAAATTTTCCGAGTCAAAAATAATCGCCGCGGCACCATTTTCTATCGCAGACTTGATATGCCTGCGCCCATCACCTGCATTTGCAGTAACTGGAAATGCAAAAAATATATCGCCCGCGGTAATCGCACGTGAATCTGAAGTCAATTGCGCGTTTGGCGCATTTTGCTTCATCCAATTCACTGCCGCTACGTAATCCTTCGGTAAATTAGTCATCACATACTCTCCTGTACGCTGTTATCAGGAATGATGCTGGTTACCGAAGAATCCGGCGCGACGTTCAGCGAGCGCAAGACGTTAGCTGTGATTGCCGCAAACACCGGCCCTGCCACCGTGCCGCCGTAATAGCCACCGCTGGTCGGTTCATCTATCATCACCGCAACGATCACGCGTGGATGAGAGACCGGTGCGAAGCCAACAAAATCGCCGACATATTTATTCACATAACGACCACCTTCGAGCTTGTGGGCGGTGCCAGTTTTTCCAGCCACCCGGTAACCAGCGATGCGCGCTTGAGTTCCAGTGCCGCCTGGCTCAGTTGCACGCTCCAGCATTGAGCGCATTTGCAGTGCAGTTTTTTCCGAGATGACGCGATGTGCAACCGGTGCATCTGCAGATTTTTGAAAGGTCAAAGGTATGGTGTCGCCGTTCCGCGCAAAAATCATATACGCGCGTGCGATCTGTATCAGTGAAACCGAAATTCCATGGCCGTAGCTCATGGTCGCCTGTTCAATTGGGCGCCAGGTTTTAAAGTTGCGCAGGCGGCCGGCAACTGCGCCAGGAAAACCAAACTTAGGCTGCTGTCCAAATCCGACCGTAGTGAACATTTCCCACATTTCCTGAGGTGGCATTTGCAAGGCCACCTTGACTGTACCGATGTTAGAGGATTTTTGGATTACGTCAGCCACCGAAAGTACACCTTGCTTGTGCGCGTCATGTATGGTTGCGGTACCAATAGTCATACTGCCCGGCGCGGTCTGAATTTGCGTCTCTGGTGTGACGCGCCCGGTTTCCAGTGCCAATGCGATAGTGAATGGCTTCATGGTTGAACCTGGCTCAAACGTATCGGTCATGACGCGGTTACGTAACTGTGCACCTGTCAATACAGAACGGTCATTTGGGTTGTAGGTAGGCAAATTCACTAAGGCCAACACTTCACCGGTATCCACATCCAGAACCACTGCGCCGCCGGCTTTCGCCTTATGTTTTTCCAGCGCCTCTTTCAAGTGGGTATAGGCGATGTATTGAATTTTGCTGTCAATCGACAGCGTCAGTTCTTTGCCATCATGCGGTTCGTGGATGGACTCGATATCTTCAACGATACGCCCTAAGCGGTCTTTAATAACTCTACGACTGCCAGTTCGTCCCGCCAAATTTTTTTCTGAAGCGAGTTCTATCCCTTCCTGGCCAACATCTTCCACATTGGTAAAGCCGACCACATGCGCCATGACTTCACCTTCAGGATAGAAACGCTTGTACTCTTTACGTGTTTCTATTCCCGCGATACCCAAGGCCGTAATTTTATCTGCCACATCCTGCTCAACCTGTCGCTTCAGGTAGACGAACTGTCGGTCAGAATCAAGTTTTTTTCTCAACTCTGCATCTGACATTCCTAGCAAATTCGCCAGATCAGTTATTTTTTGCTTCGGCGCTTCTAGCACGTCATCTGGAATCGCCCAGATCGCTTTTACCGGCACGGATGACGCAAGTACCTGGCCATTTCTATCGGTAATCCTGCCACGCGTTGCCGGCAATTCCAAGGTACGCGCATAGCGAGTTGCGCCTTGTTTTTGCAGGAATTCAGTCGTCATTCCTTGCAACCACAAAGCGCGCACCATCAAGCCTACAAACGCAGCAAACAATAAGAACAAAACAAATCGGGAACGCCAGATCGGCAGTTTCACTTCTAGCAAAGGGCTCGATGAAAACGGCTGACCTTTGCCGCCAGCGGTACGTGATGTGCCTGGTGCGCGACTCATTTCACCACCACAGCAGTTAAGTATTGCGTACGTTCAGGCGTCACAGGAACCATATTCAGCTCTTTACTGGCGGTTGCTTCGATCCGCGCGTGTTTGCCAAAAGTAGATTGATCGAGCTTTAACTGGGTCCATTGCAATTCATAGAGTTTACTCAAAGATTGTGCTCGCTCGAGCTCGATGAACAAACGACGTGCCTGATATTGCGAATTGATGAGGGACAAAGCACAGACGATCAGGCCGAAAGCTAACAAGAGATTGAGGCGCCCACTCATGCTACCGACTCCGGCAAGCGCTCTGCAACACGCATAATGGCGGATCGCGCCCGAGGATTTTGTGCTATTTCCTGATCCGACGGCTTCATTTTTGCAATCAACTTCATTTGCGCTTTAGGCAAATCGACCGTACGAATCGGCAAGCGCCGATCAGGTTGCAAGACATTCACTTTGGAAGCGAAAAACTGCTTTACTATCCTATCTTCCAAGGAGTGAAAACTAATCACAACCATACGGCCATGCGGGGCCAAGCTGGCATAGCCTGCCGCCAAACCTATTTCGAGATCTTCAAGCTCCTTATTGATGAAAATCCGTATAGCCTGAAAGGTGCGAGTTGCCGGGTCTTTGCCCTTCTCGCGAGTTTTGACGGCGTGTGCGACAATCCCTGCAAGCTGCCCAGTACTTGAAATGGACTCGACCTGCCGGCTAGCAACAATCGCCTTTGCAATCTGAAAAGCAAACCGTTCTTCCCCATAATTTTTTATTACCTTTCCGATGATTTCTTCATCTGCCGTAGCCAGCCACTCTGCCGCCGAAATGCCACGGGTCGTATCCATACGCATGTCAAGCGGACCATTTGATCTAAAACTAAAACCGCGCCCTGCATCATCTACCTGGGGCGAAGAGATCCCCAAATCCATCAAAACACCGTCGACCTGCGCAATTCCACGCGCCGAAAGTTCTTCTTCTATAGACGCAAAGCTGTCATGCACAATCTCAAAACGTGAATCAATAATTTGTTGCGCGTTAGCGATCGCCTGGGTGTCTTTATCAAAAGCCAGAAGCCGCCCCGTAGGACCGAGTTGCTGTAAAATTTTTCTGCTGTGCCCGCCGCGACCAAAAGTACCATCGAGATAGATACCTGCCGCGCGCTCACCAGACAATGCCAAGGCATCGACCGCTTCATTCAACAACACCGTCTGATGTGTCAATTCGTCCTTTTGATCTACAGTCATACGTTCAATCAAAAAGAAAAATTACTTAAAGCATCTGGCATCCCACCTGCGATTGCTTGCGCTTCGTTTTCAGCTAATTGAGCCGCATCCCAGATTTCGAAGTGTGAGCCCATCCCAAGCAACATGACATCACGCTCAAGGCCAACGGCCGTGCGCAGTTCCGGCGCAACCAGAATACGTCCAGCGCTGTCCATTTCCACGTCGGAAGCATTGCCGAGAAAAATTCTTTGCCAGGCGCGTGCTGACATAGGCCAGACCGCGATCTGTTCCCGGTGAGATTCCCAGATTGGACGTGGGAACAACAACAGACAGCCGTGCGGATGGCGGGTTAAAGTGATACGTCCTTCGCATTGCAAGGCGAGCGCATCCCTGTGCCTGGCAGGAATTGACATTCTGCCTTTAGCATCTAGATTGAGTGCGGACACACCTTGGAACACGCTAAGAACCTCTTCTCGTTTAACATTAGCTGAAAATATTTCTCAATCATCATGAAATATTTACCACAAAAATACACTTTTTCACACTAATGCCCACTTTAGAGTATGGCTTAAGCTCGGTCAAGTGAATTTAGCTATTGAAATACGAATTTCTTTAATGAAGTCAAGGACTTAGCGTATTTAGTTAAACCAATAAAAAATAGAATATCCCAATTAATTAGGGACTTACGGCAGAGAGTGAAAGTGCCACTTCACATATAAACATGTGTTTAGGCGACAAAAATTTCGAAGATTTTAGACGAGGAAGAACAACGGGCTCTAAAACAGAGATGCACTAGCCTGTTTTTCTAGCATTGCGAGGAATTCGACTGGAGGAATTGCTTTACTGAAATGAAAGCCCTGATATTGATCGCATTGTGACTCAACCAGAGTTTGCAACTGGAGCGGTGATTCTACGCCTTCAGCGATCACTTTTAAACCCAAAGTGTGTGCCATCGCCACAATCGCCAGAACGATTGCAGTATCGTTTGGATCATCTGGTATATCTTTAATAAAGGATTTGTCAATCTTAACGCTGTCGACTGGAAAACGCTTTAGGTAAGCCAAGGAAGAATAACCCGTACCGAAATCGTCAATCGACAGTGTAAAACCTGCTGCCTTCAAGCCATCCATAAGTACGATTGCCTGCTCACGGTTATGCATGACCATACTCTCAGTGATTTCAAATTCAATACTAGCCGGATCAACGCGCCAAAAATCGACCACACTTTTTACATCGTCCAATAGATGCACATCGTTAAATTGCGCACCAGAGAGATTGATGGCAACCCGGCCAAAATTTTTGTCTGCTGCTCTAAATGTCAGGATGTCTCTGCAGGCTATGTCAAGAACCAGCATTCCAATCCGGCCTATCAAACCTGCCTCCTCAGCCAAGGCGATAAACTCACCCGGCAATAAAATTCCGCGTTCAGGATGATTCCAGCGCACCAATGCTTCGGCACCAACGATATCACCACTATTCACGCCAATTTTTGGCTGATAGTAGACGACAAACTCACGTCTTTCCAAAGCCTTACGCAACCTTGCCTCATACGCCAAACGCTCTATCGTGTGCACATTCATTTCGGAAGCATAGAACTGGTAATTATCCTTTCCTTTATTTTTGGCGCGATACATCGCAATATCAGCATTTTTCATCAAGGTTTGGGCATCCCGTCCGTCAGACGGAAAGGTAGCAATGCCAATACTGGCGCTTAACTGACACTCTTGCCCATGTATATCAAAGGGCAGAGCCGCGGCAATCAATAATTTATCAGCAATATCGGCAAGGTCGCGCGGCGCGGCGTATTGATCCACCAGCAGAATAAATTCATCACCACCGACTCTGGCGATGGTATCTGATTCACGCAGGCACAATTTAAAGCGCAAAGCGACGTTTCTCAATACCTTATCGCCTTCATCATGACCAAAAGTGTCATTGATATTTTTAAATCGATCTAAATCCAAAAATATTACGGCTAGTTGTGACTTGTTTCTTTCCACATGAGCCAGTGATTTGGCTAAATGCTGGTTGTATTGGAAGCGATTTGGCAAGCCCGTTAGCTCATCATAATGCGCAAGCTTCATAACTTTATCTTCTGAACGCTTACCTTCGATTGCGATACTAGCAATATCAGTGATAATACTAATCAAACTCAAATCGTCATTATTAAGCGGCGTACTTGCTTCGGAAAAAAGAGTAAAAGTTCCCAGCATTTGACCGTTTTTCCCCATGATCGGCCAGGCACCACAAGCAGCGAAGTTTTGTAGACTTTCCAGTTGATTCACAAATTTCATTGATGGTGCGTTCTGAATATCAGTTACCCATACTGGCACTGCATCCAGTACGGCTTCACTCCAGGCGCCATTACCATAACTGACAGGCATATCTATAAGTTGCAATTTCAAAATCTCAGGAAATTGATCGCCAATAGATTTTTTAAAGCAGTGTTCTTCATCATTCAGAAGTTGTATTCCACAGCGCCAATAAGGTGCCGTCTTCTCGACAAATTGACAGGTCTCTTCCAGAATAGAAATGAGATCTTCACTGCTACCGATCAATTGCAGAAGTTGATTCTGCCCTTCGAGCATATGTTCAACATATTTTCTGGAATTAACGTCGCGCATAATACAGAAAACCAAGGTTTCGTTCGCGATTTCCACGCGGCTCAGCGTAATATCGCTGTGCATAGAGCGACCATCTCGCTTACTCACCCAATCGAATCTTTGCACGTTACCATTGAACGCGGCGTCAACTAAACGTTGAATAAGGTCGTCTTTTTTCAATTGCGGCATTTGCCTGACAGACTGGCCTTCAGAAGAAAATTTTCCGACAAACGCCCCGATTAAATCTTCGCGCGTACTCAGGCCAAACAAAGCCAAGGCCGCATTATTACCGTCGACGTAGCGGTATTCACGATTGATTAAGAGAATGGCGTCCTGAGCATCCCTAAACAACATTCTGTAACGACTTTCGCTATCTGAAAGCTTCACCTGCGATTCACGCAGGTGTCGGATTTGACGCATTAATAATGCAACAAAAACCAGTGTGAACACGATAGTTAACAATGAAAAACGCAGTTTTTGCCAAAACCTACCTTGCCAATCTGCCAGAATTTTTTCTTTGTCGCGGGCATACACGAGCGTCAAGGGAAAATCTGACATTTTCCGGTAGGTGTATATTAAGGTTTCTGTCCCGCCTATAAACGGTGCGCCTTCCACAGCACCTTCAATCGACATAGATTTGATACCAGCCTCGAGCTGAGTGCGGGCAATGCTTCGATTTGAATATTGTTCATCCAAGGGTGCGCGAATCAATATGCCACCATCTTTGTCATGCAAAGAAATCGCCGCAACGCCATCCCTGGCGACTCGCTCATAAAAATCCTGGAAATAGTTGAGCCTAATTTCGGTCTGAATCACACCCAGATGTTTACCCGTTTGGCTATACACATTTTTTGCAACAGGAAGCACCCATTGTTCAGTTCGCTTAATTTTTAATGGCACTCCGACTAAAACGTTTTTGTCGTTTGAGTGTTCCAGTAAAAACTTAATTTGCGCTTGGTATAAGAGATTTATCTTTTCCGCAGGATATTGAAATGAGGTCGCGATCATCAATCCTTGATTGTTGATAACGGAAATTGAATGCAAAAATTGAGAATCCTGCCGCTCTGCCATCAGCAATTGACGCAAAGCAAGCTCATCATTCCAAACCCTTTCTCCCTCGCCTTTAATCTCCTCAGATGCAGCACCAATCGCACGAGCCGCATCATGCAAAAGACGGCTGGCGTGCTCTTCTAATATGCGTACTGTAAGGTAACTATTTTCTTGGGAGCTTGAAATTGTCAGTTGCTTATCTTGATCAATCGACCACCAGGTTTGCCCCGTGATAGCAATGATGATCAGGATCACACAGAACAAAAACGCGGTCGTCGGCACATCCAAAAATTCACGATTGCGTAACATTTTCTCCATGCACCATCCTAAAATTACAAACAACCAATCAATAGAGATTTAAAGTGACAACCCAAGACATTCAATTTTTAATGTACTTAGATTAGAATTTTCTGCAGCAGGCAAGATTACAGCACAAATGAAGCATGCTATAGAGAATATTCTGTTGCCAACACATCATATCAGAATGATGCTAACAGAAAAAGATAGCGCAAAGAACAAGCACTCGACGCAAGATTGAAAATAGCCAAATAAAAATGAAGCAGGCCGGTAGGCCGGATTCTGTTACGGCAATGGCATCGCTACCACCGCTATGACAATCATTCCTCTAGGCCGGGGATTACTCCCAGGCTCAAGCTTTCTACCCGCACGCTCCGCGAGCCGCCTCAACGCGTGCCTATTTGAAATTGCTCCGGGTGGAGGTTACCGCGTTTCACCGTAACTAAATACGCTCGTCTCTGTGGCCCTATTCCTCGCCTTATACCTTAGCTTGCGCCTTGGCTTTCAACGTACGGCCGTTAGCCGTCACCCTGCTCTATGGAGTCCGGACCTTCCTCCCGCTTTGGCTCGCACCAAAGCCAGCGATTGTCTGGCCTGCTTCGGGCGCTATTGTACCAGCACTTAAGCTCACCATAGCTGACAGGTAGCAACGAGTACAAGAAAATTCGAGAAGATTCGGTATAAGCAATCGGTTTCTGGTAGCGTAATGCTTTCCATAAAATCACCTCTATATTATGTTGATCTCTCGTTCTGGTGGGCAATTAGTCGTCGACGCATTATTGGTGCACGGGGTAGATACCATTTTTGGCGTTCCGGGCGAGAGTTATTTGCCGGTGCTCGATGCTTTATATGACAGTGCCATACGCTTCATTATTAATCGTCAGGAAGGTGGCGCGGCCTTTATGGCCGATGCCTATGGCAAGCTAACCGGTCGTCCGGGCATATGTTTTGTCACACGCGGACCGGGCGCCACCAACGCCTCCATTGGCGTACATACCGCATTTCAGGATTCCACTCCTATGATTCTATTCATAGGCCAGGTTGGCAATGATTTCGTGGAACGAGAGGCATTTCAGGAGATCGATTATCGTCGAATGTACGGGCCGATGGCAAAGTGGGTGGCGCAAATTGATCGCGCCGATCGCATCCCAGAATATATTGCCCGCGCTTTTCAAGTGGCCACTAGCGGTCGTCCTGGCCCAGTTGTATTAGCTTTGCCGGAAGACTGCTTGTCTGCGCTAGCCGAAGTAGCGGATTCCCGTTGCTATTCTCCAGTGCAAGCCTCGGCATCTGAGACACAAATGAGACTGCTGAAGCAACACTTAGCAGCGGCACAACGACCGATAGTGTTATTAGGCGGAGGCGGATGGGATACACAAGCTTGTCAAGATATAGCAACATTTGTAGAAACCAACCAGCTACCCGTAGCCTGCACATTTCGCTTTCAAGATTTAATCAATAATGCACATCCTAATTACATCGGTGATGTTGGCATAGGGATTAACCCCAAGCTGGGGCAAAGAATTAAAAATGCTGATTTAATTATCGCGATAGGTCCGCGTCTGGGCGAAATGACGACCGGTGGCTACACCCTGCTAGAAGCTCCGATACCGAAACAAAAACTCATCCATATCCATAGCGACGCGTTAGAACTAGGCCGAGTTTATCAAGCCGATTTAATGATCAACAGCGGCATGCAAGAGATCGCCGGAACGCTGGCAAAAATGTATGCTGTCGATACCAAGGCA
>JANYFV010000208.1 GCA_025359635.1 Undibacterium sp.
CTTTGAAGTCTTGCCCTCTGCTTTCATTTTTGCAAATGCTGGTGATTCATTCATCGACAAACGAATCCAGACTGATACTGCTAAAAGAAATACCGAAACCAAGAAAGGAACGCGCCAACCCCATTCGGCAAATGCTTCTTCACCGATAGCGGTACGGGTACCCAGAATCACCATCAAGGATAAAAACAGACCAAGAGTTGCCGTGGTTTGTATCCATGCCGTGAATGCTCCACGTTTATCGTGCGGTGCATGTTCAGCTACATAAGTCGCTGCGCCACCATACTCGCCACCTAAAGCCAGACCTTGCAAAATACGCAGAGAAACCAAGATGATCGGTGCTGCGATGCCGATCGAAGCGTAGCTTGGTAATAGACCTACAACGAAAGTGGATGACCCCATGATAACGATGGTGACGAGGAAGGTGTATTTACGACCGATCATGTCACCTAAACGACCAAACACTAAGGCGCCGAAAGGTCGAACGATGAAACCTGCTGCAAAAGCCAATAAGGCAAAAATGAATGCCGTATTTGGATCGGTACCTGCGAAAAACTGTTTTGCAATAATGGCCGCAAGCGAACCATAAAGATAAAAATCGTACCATTCAAATACAGTGCCTAAAGAAGAGGCAAAAATAACTTTTCGTTCCTCTGCTGTCATACTGCGAGACGCTGATTGTCCTGCCGCGCTGCCATACGATGGTTGTGCTGTCGCCATGCTTGTCTCCTGTTGGTGTTGTAAAGTGTGAGCAAAAAAATCATCGATGCCGAAACGATTCTTGTAGTTTACTTTTTTGCACAGTTTGAGTCTGCCGTGTGAAACTTACGTCATGCTTTCTTGAAACTTACAGAAACTTACGTTTGGTGTCAGATGAGACAAAATTGTTGGAAAAAGTAAAAAACAGAGAGGAATTTGCAAAAAAAATAATTTGCGAACGATCGTACTAAAATATGCTATTCTCTTTTCAAATTGGCCAATAAAGATTTTATTTTTCACATTTCAAATTTAACCTGGGAGACCAACATGTCTGACGCAGTCATCGTATCTACCGCACGTACCGCCTTAGCTAAATCCTGGAAAGGTGCCTTCAATATGACGCATGGCGCCACGTTGGGCGGCCATGTGTTAAGTGCAGCTATAAGTCGCGCGAATATCGAACTGGGGGAGATTGAAGACGTCATCATGGGGTGTGCCACACCTGAAGGCGCGACGGGTAGAAATATCGCACGTCAAATCGCCTTGCGCGCCGGCTGCCCTGTGACCACTTCCGGGATGACGGTGAATCGCTTTTGCTCCTCTGGTTTGCAAACTATTGCACTTGCTGCTCAACGTATCATCGCGGGCGAAGGTGATATCTATGCTGCTGGCGGGGTCGAATCTATCTCTTGCGTGCAGAATGAAGCCAACACACATATGGTCGCCGACCCATGGCTCGTGCAACATAAGCCAGAAGTTTACTGGCCAATGTTGCAGACTGCTGAAACTGTCGCTAAGCGTTACAACATTGCACGTGAGCGCCAGGATGAATATGGCGTACAAAGCCAGTTACGCGCTGCTGCAGCGCAAGCGGCAGGTTTGTTTGATGCAGAGATCGTCCCGATGACCACCATCATGGGCGTGGCAGATAAAGCCAGCGGCACGTTGATGACTAAAGAAGTGACGATCTCGGCAGACGAGGGGATTCGTGCCGACACCACACTTGAAGCCGTCTCAAAAATTCGTTCTGCAATACCTGGTGGCGTAATCTCAGCTGGTAACGCCAGTCAGTTTTCAGATGGTGCTTCCATCGCAATCGTGATGAATAGCAAAGTGGCAGAAGCAAAAGGTTTGCAGCCTTTAGGGTTTTTCCGCGGCTTTGCTGTTGCCGGTTGCGAGCCAGATGAAATGGGTATAGGTCCGGTGTTCGCCATTCCGAAATTGCTCAAAAAAGCAGGTTTAAAAGTGTCTGATATCGGTTTGTGGGAACTCAATGAAGCCTTTGCTGTGCAAGTGTTGTATTGCGCAGATAAGCTAGGCATTCCTATGGATAGACTCAACGTCAATGGCGGTGCGATTGCAGTCGGCCATCCCTATGGTGTCTCGGGTGCGCGCCTTACTGGCCATGCCTTGATTGAGGGCAAACGTCGCGGTGTTAAGTATGTCGTTGTGACTATGTGTATCGGTGGCGGGCAGGGTGCTGCTGGCTTGTTCGAAGTCGTCTAAATTAGGCAGAGCCACCATGCAATCCAAAATCATCCCAAGACGCGAGCTCGATTTTTTATTGTATGAGTGGCTCAATGTTGAAGCACTGAATCTGCGCTCACGCTTCGCCGAGCATACCCGCGAGACCTTCAATGCCGCGCTCGATACTTGCGAACAAATAGCAACAGAATTATTTGCCCCACACAATAAAAAAAGTGATCAGAACGAGCCGCACTTTGATGGCGAAACGGTACATATCATTCCGGAAGTGAAAGTTGCATTGGATGCCTTTTGCACCTCCGGTTTAATGGCGGCTGGGCAGGATTTTGAACTCGACGGCATGCAATTACCGTGTGTAGTAGAGAAAGCAGGATTTGCCTATTTCACTGGCGCTAACGCTGGTACTACAGCTTATCCGTTTCTTACGATTGGCAATGCTAATACATTGATGAAGTGTGGCACGCCTGAGCAAATAGAGTTGTTTGCTAAGCCTATGTTGGCTGGGCGGTTTTTTGGCACCATGTGTCTGTCAGAACCTCAAGCGGGGTCGAGCTTGTCCGACATCGTCACACGTGCCGAATTGCAAGCCGATGGCAGTTATCGATTAACTGGCAATAAAATGTGGATCTCGGCTGGCGAACATGAATTATCTGAAAACATCATCCATCTAGTACTGGCAAAGGTGCCGGATGAACACGGAAAATTGATACCCGGAGTCAAAGGAATATCGTTATTTATTGTGCCGAAAAAATTGGTCAATCCTGACGGTACTTTGGGTGAACGTAACGACGTTGTTTTGGCGGGTTTAAATCACAAGATGGGCTACCGCGGCACCACCAATTGCCTGCTCAATTTTGG
>JANYFV010000209.1 GCA_025359635.1 Undibacterium sp.
GCTTCGGTACAGGCTTGCTGAACATCGGGTGCGCGGCGTAGTGGAATACTGAAGTCGGCATTGAAGGGAATTAGCAGCATAGCCAGTACACGGGCGCGTTGCGATTGCGCTTGCCGGTGCAAATGGAAGGCCTCGGTTGCGCTGGCTGGATGCTTGATTTTCTTGGCAGATTTTTCCGGCTTCTTATCGATGCGTCGCGCCATCGCCTGCAAGAGTTGCCGTGCATTTTGAAAATCACCGCGCCACAATAAAGCCGTGCCTTCACAGGCCAGTTTGTAGGCCGCATCAGCGGTCATACGGTCATCGGCAATTTGCACGCGTTTCGGAGGATGTGAACCGTTTTCAGAGTGCCATCTTAGCGAACATGGTTCGTCGTTTTCTGTCCAGCTAAGCTGCGAAGTGGGGGAGGTCATGGAGATTGCCTTTGGGGGAGAGCACTCAGTTATTGATGAGATGCTGGCTGGCTTAAAAGCCGAAGTGTAACAAACTATCCAGGTAATATTTATCCCGGCTTTTTAAATTATTTAAATAATATTGGCACTTAAACGAAACTTACATGCCGCCCCACGCCGCATTGAGTATAGCGATCGAGGCTAAGCCAGCAGTTTCTGTCCGTAATACCCGCGGCCCTATCGTCATTGCTAATGCGCCATGGCGTATCGCCATTTGCTCTTCCGCTTCTGAGAAGCCACCTTCAGGCCCTATCATTAAAGTGACCGCTTGCGGCGCCTGATGACGCGACCAATCTGCTAGTGAGTGTTCTGCCCGCGGCGACAATAAGATGCGCTTATGCATATCTTGCTGACCGAGCCATTTCTGAACATCGATCACAGTGCCCAGGTTTGCCAGGCGATTGCGTCCACATTGCTCGGTAGCGGATTCGATAATGCCTTGCCAGTGCGCCATTTTTTTTTCTGCGCGTTCGGCGGAAAGTTTGACTACGCAACGTTGTGCCGACAGGGGTTGAATCGTGCTTGCGCCGAGTTCAATTGCCTTCTCAATGATCCAATCCATCTTCGAACCTTCGGGTAAGGCTTGTGCCAGAGTGAGTGAAAATGGCAATTCAACTTCTTCAGGCAAAAACACTTTGACTTCGGCACTGACTTGTTTTTTAGTGACTAGCGTGATGCTCGCTACATAAGCGCCACCGTCGCCATTAAAAAGTTGAATGCTGTCGCCACTATTTAAGCGCAGTACAAAAACGTGGTGCGCAGCGGTTTCTGGCAAATCAATCTGAGCACCGATGGTAAGGGGAAGTGGGCAATAAAAACGTGGCATGAACGTGGAATAAAGGTGTTTGTAGTTTTGCGGGAATGACTGGATTGAATTTGTATTAATGATAAAAATTCGTTTGCGATGGCAATTTTTGGCAGTGTCTAAGCGCAATTGTATTATGTGTGCCGCTGCTCTGGTAAAATAATAGGCTTTGCAGGCCGGATAGGTTTGCCACGCACTTCCGCTTAGCGATTTAAAATTTCCTCAGACTACCCATAAAAACCATGATTTCCTCTCTTCAGCCAGCAATTATCAAAAAAATGGCCAATGCGATTCGCGCCTTGTCTATGGATGCCGTACAAAAAGCCAATTCTGGCCACCCGGGTGCGCCGATGGGGATGGCTGAAATCGCCGTTGCCTTGTGGGCTGGGCATTATTGCCATAATCCTGCGAATCCTAAATGGATCAACCGCGACCGTTTTGTATTGTCTAACGGCCATGGTTCTATGCTGCATTATTCTTTATTGCATCTGACTGGCTACGACTTGCCTATGGATGAGATCCGCAATTTCCGCCAGATGCATTCAAAAACCGCCGGTCATCCTGAAGTTCATGTGACCCCGGGTGTCGAAACAACAACTGGGCCTTTGGGCCAGGGCATCACCAATGCCGTTGGTATGGCGCTCGCAGAAAAATTGCTGGCGGCGGAATTTAATCAGGGTGGCATCAATGTAGTCGATCACCGCACTTATGCCTTCATGGGCGATGGTTGTTTGATGGAAGGTATTTCGCACGAAGCTTGTTCGCTGGCGGGGACTTTGCAACTGAATAAATTGACCGCCTTTTGGGATGATAATGGTATTTCCATCGATGGTCATGTCGAAGGCTGGTTCACCGACGACACGCCAGCACGTTTTGAAGCGTACGGCTGGAATGTGATCCGTGAAGTCGATGGCCATGATGTTACTGCGGTTAATCACGCGATTGCCGAAGCGAAAACATCAGACAAGCCAACTTTGATTTGCTGCCGCACTATCATCGGCAAAGGTTCGCCGAACAAGCAAGGCACACACGATGTGCATGGCGCCGCTTTGGGCGATAAAGAAATTGCCGCTGTCCGCGCTGAAATCAATTGGCCTTATGCGCCGTTTGAAATCCCAGCCGATGTGTATGCTGCCTGGGATTTTACGGCTAACGGCGCTAAGCTGGAAGCCGACTGGGAGGCAACATTTCAGACTTATGCTAAAGAATTTCCACAAAAAGCGGCTGAGTTGATACGCCGCATGAAGGGCGATTTGCCAGCGAATTTTGATGCTGTAGTTAAGGCTGCCATCGATTCCTGCGTAGAGAAAAAAGAAAATATCGCGACCCGCAAAGCGAGCCAGAATGCGATTCAGGCTTTTGCCCCGTCGCTGCCAGAATTCTTGGGCGGTTCGGCTGATTTGACAGGGTCCAACCTGACTAACTGGAAAGAATGCGTGGCAGTTCGCGCCAACCAAGCCGGTAACCATATCAATTATGGCGTGCGTGAATTTGGCATGAGCGCGATCATGAACGGTATCGCCTTGCATGGCGGTTATATTCCATTTGGCGCAACTTTTTTGACCTTTTCTGATTACAGCCGCAATGCGATACGCATGGCCTCGTTGATGAAAATTCGTACTTTGTTTGTGTTCACGCATGATTCGATTGGTCTCGGTGAAGACGGCCCTACGCATCAATCAGTAGAGCATATTTCGAGCATGCGTTTGATCCCGAATCTGGATAACTGGCGTCCATGCGATACCGTAGAATCTGCCGCGGCCTGGGGTTTTGCAGTCAAGCGCAATGACGGCCCGTCGACCCTGATTTTCTCACGCCAGAATTTGCCATATCAAGAGCGCAGCGCACAGCAAATCGCAGATATTTCCCGTGGTGGATATGTCTTGCAAGATGCCGCTAATGCGAAAGCGGTGTTGATCGCAACAGGATCTGAAATTGAACTGGCGGTTAAATCCGCGGCCGAATTAGTGGCGCAAGGCATTCCTGTTCGCGTTGTCTCTATGCCATGTACCGACGTATTTGATAGACAAGATGCGGCTTACAAAGCTAGCGTTTTAGGTGTCGGCATACCACGCATTGCGATTGAAGCTGGCGTGACTGGTCTCTGGTATAAATATGTAGGTTTGGAAGGCGCGGTAGTTGGTATCGATACCTTTGGTGAATCGGCTCCTGCCAGCGTTTTGTTCAAGCATTTTGGCTTTACCGTGGATAACGTGGTGGCCAAAGTGAAAGCAACGCTTGCGTAATGAAACTATGAGCAGTATCAAAGAAATTAATCTGCGTCGTGCTACTGTGGCAGACGCGGACGTAATTGCGGCAGTGCGCATAGAGAGTTGGCTGGCAAGCTATCGTGGCATGATTCCAGACGAGTATCTCGATAGCATGAAGCTGGAAGAAAGTATCATACATTGGCGCACGATACTTGAGGCGCTGCCTGCTGCCGGTGAACGGATTTGCGTGTTTGTTGCCGAAAGCGAAGGCCAGGTCATTGGCTTCGCTTCCGGCATGCTATTGCCTGAACCTAAGCTGGAGATGGAGGCTGAATTGACTGCGGTGTATTTGCGCCCGGCATGGCAGCGTTCTGGTATTGGCCGACGCATGGTGCAAAAAGTGGCACGCACTTTGCAAGCGCAAGGCAGCAATAGTTTGTTGGTATGGGTGATTGCGGAGAATGCGATTGCCAGAAATTTTTATGAAGAGTTAGGCGGTGCTTTGCTGCTCGAACAAAAATTTAGTTGGGATGGTTTGGATTTGATGGAGGCGGGGTATGGCTGGCAAGATTTATCGGTGCTGATGGCATCAGTAAACGCTTTGCCAACCTCGCCTTCATTGCACTAATTTTTGGTGTTTTTTGTAGTTTTTGTTGATGATTTTTATTTAGTCCTTTTTGGAGAGTGAACCATGACGATTCGCGTCGCAATCAACGGCTATGGCCGTATCGGCCGTAACATCCTTCGTGCACATTATGAAGGCGGTAAATTTAAGAATGAGATCCAGATCGTTGCGATTAACGACCTTGGCAATGCAGAATCCAACGCTCACCTGACGCGTTACGACACTGCCCACGGTAAATTCCCTGGTACGGTCACAGTTGATGGCGATACCATGATTGTTAACGGCGACAAGATCAAGGTCTTCGCTGAGCGCAATCCTGCGAATATTCCTTGGGGTTCGTTAAACGTTGATGTCGTGCTGGAATGCACAGGCTTCTTCACGACTAAAGAAAAAGCATCCGCACACATTGCTGGTGGCGCCAAAAAAGTCATTATCTCTGCACCTGGCGGCAAAGATGTTGACGCGACGATCGTGTATGGCGTGAATCATGGCGTATTGAAAGCTACTGACACAGTCATTTCCAACGCATCTTGCACCACAAATTGCCTGGCACCATTGGCTAAAGTATTGAATGATTCTGTTGGTATCGTCAACGGGTTGATGACAACGATCCATTCCTACACTAACGATCAAGTCTTGACTGACGTCATGCATGAAGACCTGCGTCGCGCCCGTTCTGCGACACAATCAATGATTCCTGCCAAGACTGGCGCTGCTGCCGCTGTTGGTTTGGTTTTGCCTGAATTGAATGGCAAGCTTGATGGTTTCGCGATTCGCGTACCAACCATCAATGTTTCTATGGTTGATTTGTCTTTTATCGCTGCACGCGATACCAGTATAGAAGAAATCAATACTGTCCTGAAAGCCGCATCTGAAGGCGCATTGAAAGGTATTTTAGATTACAACACAGCACCTCTGGTGTCGGTTGATTTCAATCACAATCCAGCTTCCAGCACGTACGACGAAACACTGACTAAAGTGTCTGGCCGCTTGGTCAAAGTTTCTAGCTGGTATGATAACGAATGGGGTTTCTCTAACCGTATGTTAGACACGACTGTTGCGCTGATGAATGCAAAATAATCAAGATTCTTTGATTTTTAAAAAATGCCCCGAACTTTCGGGGCATTTTTTTGTCTATTGTTTGCTTAGCGTGGGTTTGAGTTTAACCAGAACAAAGGATCATCATGGCATTGACTATGTCGTTTAATATTCGTAAGTTGGCAGCCGACAACAAGGGTTTTTTAATCTTTGTTTTCTTCATGGTGTTGGTGCGTAGCGCCTTCGCAGATTGGTATCTGGTGCCATCGAGCTCTATGTATCCCAATTTATTAGAGGGCGATCGGGTCTTTTGTGACCGCACTGCGTATGACATTAAACTTCCGTTTACGGATGTCATATTGAAACAAGTCGCCGATCCCAAAAGAGGCGATATCGTTACTTTTACTTCGCCGGAAGATGGTGTACGTTTAGTAAAACGTCTGATCGCAGTACCGGGTGACGTCGTTGAAATGCGTGAAGAGAAACTCGTGATCAATGGTGTTGAGGCGAGCTATACACCAGTCACACCAAAGGATGCCGATCATTTGACGCCAGTGCGCGAATATCCGGATCAGCAACTTGTTTTCAAAGAAAGTTTAGGTAGCTTGCAGCACGAGGTGATCGTTATGCCAGAGCGTGGCGCGATGCGCTCATTTGGCCCGGTAAAAGTACCGCAAGGACAGTATATGATGCTTGGTGATAATCGCGACAATAGTAAAGATTCGCGCTATATCGGCTTCGTTAAACGCGAACTCATCACGGGTCAGGTGAAACGGTTGATGTTTTCTTTGAATGGCGATAATTATTACCTGCCACGTTTAGAGCGCGTCGCGGCTAAAGTTTAATCCACCGAACAAATTTATTTCCAGATTAGTTACAAAGCTCAGGACGTAAGTATTTCTGTTATTCTCGCGCTCGCGCAGACGGGAATGACGTTATTGAGGAGCCTGAGCTCAGTATCCAATAGCGATTATTTTGCTTGTGCAGCGACATACCCCAATGTCGCTGAAATCTCTTCTGCTGTCGCAATCAAATCTTTCAGCCAATCTTCCTGCAAACGGTCTGCTGGTGCCGAGATAGAAAGACCAGCGATCATTTTGCCACTGTCATCCCTGATTCCTGCGGCCATGCAGCGAACACCGAGTTCTAATTCTTCGTTGTCGCGGGCATAGCCATTTGCGCGCACTTCGGCCAATTCTTTTTCCAGTTTTGATAAATCTGTAATGGAATTTTTATTGTGTCCGGCCAAGCCCGTGCGCGTGGTGTATGCACGGATCGCTTTTGGTTCATCGAGTGATAAAAATAGTTTACCAGTTGATGTCAGGTGTAAGGGCGCGCGGCCACCAATTGCACGCACCACCTGCATGCCAGAACGCTCTGAAAATGCGCGGTCGATATACACAATTTCATCGCCTTGGCGCACGGAGAGGTTGATGGTTTGTTGGGTCTGACGGTGCAAGGTGCGCATGAATTCAATCGCCGCTTCACGCACATTTAAACGACTCTTGACGACATTGCCTAGCTCTAGCAAACGCATGCCGAGTCGATAATTGCCACCTTCGGCACGATCAACAAAGCGCGTGGTGACCAAGTCATTCAAAATGCGATGGGCAGTTGATGGGTGCAGGTTCGTGACAATCGCCAGCTCTTTGAGACTGACAGGGTCAGGATAGCGAGATAAAGCGTCTAAAAGTGACGCCAGGCGATCAATCACTTGGACGGTTGTTTTTGAGGAAGCTGGGGATTCGTTTTTCATAATATGGATGGTGCATTGCAATATGAGTGTTATACCATATTGTGAAAAGAGATGTCAGCAGCTAAATGACAAAAAGCGTGTTTAATCGCTAAATGTTTTGATTCGAATCAGCTTGATTCGCGCAATCGGTGTTTTTGCTTGTTCTCCTGTTAAAATTTGCCTCAGCTATTACGTCAACATTCCAAGGATTTTACATGCCCGATCAAGAACAAAGCATCAGTGAATTTAAAAGTAAAAGTGGTTTGAGCAGAATTTTCGCCGCATTCTTTTATTCGATTGATGGTTTTAAGTCGGCATGGATAAACGAGCATGCTTTTCGTCAGGAATTATTGTTGGTGATTACAGGTAGTTTAATTGCCTTGTTCTTGCCAGTTTCGGCTTTTGAAAAACTCATGATGATTGCCGTGCTGGTATTGATATTGGTCGTCGAATTGATTAATTCCGCGATTGAGGCGGTTGTCGATAGAGTTTCGCTTGAACGTCATCAGCTATCAAAAAATGCTAAAGACTTTGGTAGTGCCGCGGTGTTGTTAACTTTTTTAATTGCCGTGGCGACTTGGTCCGTAGTGTTATTTAATCGGTTTTACTATTAATCGCTGAATCCACAATCAAGGCAAATACTTCCTTCGCTTCATACTGATCTTGCCAGAGCTATCGTCGCCTTGAACAGCGTGCTTTCCGTATCCGCTAAAGCATCACAGATCGTTAAGTGGTTGCATTCTGGCAGAGCTATGTGCTGTTGATGATAGGCTGCCCATGCTTTCGCCATCAGTGCTGTCTGGTGTTTAAATTCATCTGATTCCTGACCGCCTACCGAGGTAATAAAAGGAATTTTTTGTGTCAATGGCATCAGCGCTGGCGACAATGGTGTGATGCGTTGTGGCGTGAGTTGTAAATCTACATTGACAAAATCCGCTTGCAATATTGGTTCTAAATCAAATACGCCAGAAAGCAAGACACCGGCTTTGATCACGTCAGCCGGAAGTTCTTTGTCATAGGTGGGCCAGCTCGCCGCCATCATCATTGCCGCTAAATGTGCCCCTGCAGAATGCCCGATGACGATAATGCGGCGATGATCAATATCGTACTTTTCACTATTTTTATACAGCCAGGCGAGGGCGCGCAATTGCTGCAGTACGATCTCTTCTATGCTTGCTTCCGGTGCCAATGTGTAGTTGACTAATGCAACATTGAATCCTGCATTGGTAAATGCTGGAGCAAGTATTGAAAAATCAGATTTATCCAGCGAGCGCCACCAGCCGCCATGAATAAAAACAATCAGCGGAGCATGAGGCTGCCTGGTTGGAAAAATATCCAGCCTTTCGCCCGCCGATTCGCCGTACATCAGATCGTACATGCCCGCATTGCTGCGCCTGACCCAAGCTGATTGTTCTATCCAACGGGTAAATATTGCCGGATGTTCAGGGATGGCGGCGCGTGCATTGTATTGCTTGCTGTAGTACTCGGCAGTTTTTTTCATGGCGCAAAAGATGAAAATAAAAACCTATCGTAACGTAATTTTTGGGTGACTGTCGTGACGTATTTTCTATTGAAATAAAATTGTGTTTGTTGTGGCCTGTGCTTTGCCTTCATTCAAATCTGTTGTTTAAGCCAGCTTTGGGTACTACACTAACGGGCTTTATTCGCTGTCGTCTCACCTATTTTTCAAACGGAATTAATTATGCTTAGCTTTCCAGTCATTGCCCACACACACAATTCCTCGCTTGCAGATGCCTTGCTCGCCTGTATTAACGACAAAACTAAACCCTTAGGAAGTCTGGGTCGATTAGAAGGTTTGGCGCAGCAGATTGGCCTAATCCAACAAAGCATTGAGCTCACTTTGATTGAGCCTGCGATTATCGTGTTTGCCGGTGACCATGGTGTGGTAGCAGAAAATATTTCGGCATTTCCGCAAGATGTCACTTGGCAGATGGTAGAGAATTTTTTGGCACAAGGCGCGGCGATCAACGTGTTTGCCAGGCAAAATGGTATTCAACTGCATATCGTCGATGCGGGTGTCAATCATGATTTTGGTCTGCGTGATCACTTACTCAACCGGAAGCTTGCGCCGGGGACGAGTAACTTCGCGAAGCAAGCTGCAATGACAAGCGAGCAGTGCCAGACCGCTTTGCAACATGGCATGCGCCTGGTCGCGGATCTGCCAGGGAATGTCCTTGGCTTTGGTGAAATGGGGATAGGCAATACCACCGCTGCGGCAGCTATCATGCATAAGCTGACCGGAATAGCCGTGGCAGATTGCGTCGGCGCAGGTACCGGTTTGACGGCGGACGGTATTTTGCATAAGCAGCATGTGATCGAACAAGCCGTCGCTTTACATCAAAACGTCAACGAACCCTTGCAGGTGTTAGCTACTTTTGGCGGTTTTGAAATTGCCATGTTGGTCGGTGCAATGCTGGCCGCTGCAGAGCGTCGTATGATTTTGTTGATTGATGGCTTTATCGTGACCAGTGCTTTGCTGGTGGCGGCAAAATTGCAACCCGCTATTCTCGATTATTGCGTGTTCGCCCACCGTTCCGATGAGAGTGGACACAGCAAAATGTTGGCAACACTCAATGCGCAACCATTGTTGCAACTCGATTTGCGTTTGGGTGAGGGCACGGGCGCGGCGCTGGTGTATCCACTGGTGCAGGCAGCGGTCAACTTTATGAATCAGATGGCGACGTTTTCTTCGGCGCAGGTAAGTGAAAAAAGCGCATAAACGCACTTAAAACACAGGAGAGAAAATATGCAGCAGTTGCGCCTGTTTTTTAGCGCCCTACAATTTTTTACCCGTATACCGATACCGCGCTGGGTAGGTTTTGATGCTGCGTGGTTGCATCAGGCGTCACGTTATTTCCCTGCAGTCGGTTGGGTCGTCGC
>JANYFV010000400.1 GCA_025359635.1 Undibacterium sp.
TCTGCGGCCGTGCGTAAAATTGCTGATGCTTATCGCGCCGCTGGTGGTGTTTGGGTTGATACAGGTATTGCCGGCGCTGATCAGGCAAGAGCAATCGCGATTAATCGTATTGTTGGCGGCAATCCACCAGCAGCCGCCCAATTTAACACCACCAAACAATTTCTGGATCTGGTTGAACAAGGTATGCTCAATAATGTCGATGACGTTGCTGCGCGTGAAGGTTGGGAAAAAGTTTTACCTGAAACTGTTTTGAATGTCATTAGAGTAAAAGGGCACTACTATGCGGTGCCCGTAAATATCCATATGCAAACCTGGATCTGGTATTCCAAGGCAGCCTTCACAAAAGCCGGTATCGCTAAAGAACCAACGTCGATGGATGAAATGTTTGCCGCGCTCGATAAGCTCAAAGCGGCAGGGATTATCCCATTGGCGCACGGTGGTCAGGCCTGGCAAGAGACCATCATCTTTCAAGCGATACTGGCCAATCTCGGTGGTAAAGAATTATATTTAAAAACCATGCGTGACCGGGATCAGTCTGCACTCAACTCCGAAGCTTTCAAGAAAGTGCTATTGGCATTTAAGCGTATGCAATCGTATGTAGATGCTGGTTCTCCGGGACGCAACTGGAACGATGCCACCGCTTTGCTGATCAGTGGTAAAGGCGGCATGCAGATCATGGGCGATTGGGTCAAGGGCGAGTTTGCTGCAGCTAAACAAATGCCCGGCAAAGACTTTGGCTGTATCCCCGGCTTGAGCCCGACTTCACCGTATTTGATACAGGGTGATGCCTTTGTTTTCCCGAAAACGAATAATGCGCAAACAGTGAACGCGCAAAAGCTACTGGCCAAAGTCATGCTAACGCCAAGTACGCAACTCGAATTTAATAAGCTCAAAGGCTCTATCCCGATTCGTACCGACGTCGATACCTCAAGCATGGATATCTGCGCGCAAGCGGGTATGGCGATCATGAAAGACAAATCGCGTCAGGTCGGCATTTCTGAGGTGTTTCTTACGCCAGACCAGAACGGCGCGATGCAAGACGTGTTAACGGCATTTTGGAATACCCGTATGCCGGTAGAGAAGGCGCAAAAAAGTCTTGCTGCCGCATTGAGGAACTAAGCAGTGTTGAACGCGCGTCTACGTCATCTCGCTAGCCAGTTTGTACCTTTTGTCGCCTTGTTGCCGATGGCGTTAGTGGTCATTGTTGGCTACCTTGGCACTGTGGTCTGGTCGCTCAAGGTGTCGCTGAGTAATTCCAGATCGCTACCGACCGATACCTTTGTCGGCATGGCGCAATATGTGCGTTTGTTTGAGAATGAACGCTGGATGCTGTCGATGCAAAATCTGGCTGTGTATGCTGTGCTGTTTATTTTGGCGAGCATGATTATTGGTTTTTTGCTGGCGGTATTTATCGATCAGAAGGTGACGGCGGAAGGGGTCTTGCGCACGGTCTTTCTGTATCCGTATGCGATGTCATTTGTGGCCACTGGCTTGGTCTGGCAATGGATACTTACGCCGGGCAGTGGTATCGAATCTACCGTGCGTCAGCTGGGTTTTCCTGATTTTCAGTTCGACTGGATTATCGATCAGGATATGGTGATCTACACCATCGTGCTGGCCACGGTATGGCAAGCTTCTGGCCTGGTGATGGCCCTGATGCTAGCCGGTCTGCGTGGCATCGACGATGAAATCTGGAAGGCGGCACGGCTCGATGGCATACCGACCTGGCGCGTGTACTTCTCTATCGTCATCCCCATGATGGCACCGACGATAGCCACGGTATTTTTATTGCTATCGACAGCCGCGATTAAATTATTTGATTCGGTGGTGGCAATGACGCAAGGCGGGCCAGGCACGGCCAGCGAAGTACCGGCAAAATTTATCATGGATCATTTGTTTGGCCGCGCGAATATTGCCTTGGGTTCGGCCGGTGCAATTACTTTGCTCATACCGGTATTGGCCTTGCTGGCACCGTATGTGGTTGCCCGCAGCAAAAAGAGGGCACGATGAGTAAAACGTTGAAAGCTGGCAGAGCACGTTTCACGCCTGCGCGCATCGGTATCTATGCCTTCCTGATCGGCGCGGCGCTGTTTTTTCTGTTGCCGCTGTATGTCATGTTAGTGACCTCAGTGAAGAGCATGGAGGAAATCCGCCTTGGCAGTATTTTTGCTCTGCCTTTGCATATCAGTTTTGCCGCTTGGAGTTCTGCCTGGTCTAGCGCCTGTACTGGTGTGGCGTGTGAAGGTATACGCGGTGGTTTTTGGAACTCGATAGCGATTGTGGTCCCGAGTACGATTTTGCCTATCTTGCTGGGCGCGATGAATGGCTATGCCTTGTCGTTCTGGCGACCGCGCGGAGCAAATCTCTTGTTTGGCGTCTTGATGATAGGGGCGTTTATCCCGGTGCAGGTGATGATATTCCCGCTGGTGCGGGTGCTGGCATCGGTCGACCTGTTTAGTTCTTTGCCGGGCATCGTGATCGTGCATACGATCTTCAGTATGCCGGTCTTGACCTTATTATTCCGCAATTATTATGCCGCGATTCCGCATGAATTATTTCAGGCGGCACGGATAGATGGCGGCGGTTTCCTGCGTATTTTTGTCCAGCTGATGTTGCCGATGTCAGTGCCGATTATTGTGGTGGCAGCGATCATGCAAGTGACTGGGGTCTGGAATGACTACATTTTAGGTCTGGTGTTTGCTGGCAGGGAGAATCAGCCGATGACAGTGCAACTCAATAACGTCATCAATACCACGACCGGCACGCGTCTGTATAACGTGAATATGGCGGCGACCATACTCACCTCGCTAGTGCCACTCACGCTGTATTTTATTTCCGGTCGCTGGTTTGTACGCGGCATTGCGGCCGGCGCGGTTAAGGGTTAAGGGATAAGGATTTTTGATGTCAAATGTACGTCTGCAAAAACTCAGTATTACGCTAGGTGGCAACGAAATTATCCGTGAGCTTGATCTGGCCATTGAAGATGGAGAATTCCTGGTCTTGCTAGGGCCGTCTGGTTGCGGCAAATCGACCCTGCTGCACTCCATCGCCGGTTTGATTGATGTCAGTTCAGGCACGGTAGAAATCGGCGGCGAAGATATGACCTGGGCTGATCCTAGCCAACGTCATATCGGCATGGTATTTCAGTCATACGCACTGTATCCAACCATGACAGTAGAAAAAAATATGTCGTTTGGCCTGCGCATTAATGGCACGCCCAAAGCAGAAATTGCCCGTCGTATCAAGAAGGCGGCCGAGATGCTGCATCTGGAACCGTTGTTGCAGCGTAAGCCTGCCGCCCTCTCTGGCGGACAGCGTCAGCGGGTGGCGATAGGGCGGGCACTGGTGCGTGAAGCGGGCGTGTTTTTGTTTGATGAACCCTTGTCAAATCTTGATGCAAAATTGCGCGCCGCCTTGCGCCGTGAACTCAAACTCTTGCACCTGCAATTGCACGCAACCATGATTTACGTCACCCACGATCAGGTCGAGGCGATGACGCTGGCGACTCGCATCGTGGTCATGCAAGCGGGAAAAATTCAGCAAATAGGCACGCCTGCAATGGTGTATGAGCAGCCGGTGAATCTGTTTGTCGCAGGATTTTTGGGCGCACCTGCAATGAACTTCATTGATGGTAGCTTGAGCCAGCAGGGCATTTT
>JANYFV010000417.1 GCA_025359635.1 Undibacterium sp.
TTTAATGCGCACCACTCTCGATCTGCTTATCAATACGCCGGTAGAATTTCGTCGGAATGAGTGGCGCACTGTTCAGGCGCTGTGTGTTTGGTCTCACCTAATCGTCGCTCCAACTCCTGACGTGCAGGAACCCGAAGGAACGCAAACACAAACTCTGGGGCAGGGACAGTCACAATCACAGATGCAGACACAGAGCAGGGGCAACAATGGCGACATTACAAAGCGGCTCACCATATTGACTGATGCAGAAATTGAATCAGCGTTGTTACTGGCGATGGTCTCTCCTGACGTACCCGGTATCGCAAACCAGCTACAGAATTTATACCGCATCGCCAGTCAATTACGCGAACGCGTATCGCAAGATAACTGGCGCATCATCAATCAAATGATACAACGATTTACCGTCGGCAAAGAGCCGCCATCAATCACTGATGCAGCCATCATGCTCGACGAAGCGATCAATTATTTGATGAGCTTGGCAGGTTTTGCACTAGACGGTATGACGCGTGACAAGGGTTGGCGTTTTCTATCAATAGGTCGGCGAATCGAACGTTTACAATTTCTGTGCACCTTACTTCAACATGGCTTAACGATGAATGCCAATGGCAATCTCGATTGGCTACTCGAGATTACCGACAGCATTGTCACCTATCGTTCACGCTATATGGCGCGACCCGAGTGGATGTCCGTTCTTGACTTATTGTTACTTGACGAGAGTAACCCAAGATCCGTCGTATTTCAGCTTGAAGGTATTTTGAACTACTTGAATAAATTGACGCTTACCTACGGCGACTGCGGTGCAAAAGTTCTGGCCCCGCTTTTCTCTGAATTGATGCGTTAAATCCAACAGCCGATTTGCGTGCTGAGAATCCCGCTTTGATCGATCTGTTAGCGCGAATTAGCAGAGCCAGCGGCATCGTCTCTGAACAAATCGGTTTGCGTTTTTTTAGCTATACCGGAATCGCACAACAACCCAATCTATCCCCATGAACACACAGCTTCATCGCGTCCAAGTTGCACGGTACCGAGTTGTGCATGAAACTAACTATAGCTATCAAAGTATGGTGACTTTGTCTCAGCAGTATTTGCATTTATCACCGAGATCATTTGATTACCAAGAAGTACTGAGCGATGACATACGGATTGATCCCCCTCCTTCAGAACGCAGCTTGAGTCTTGATTATTTCGGTAACAGCGTACAAAGCATTTCAATTGCAGAACCCCACCGTACGTTAATGGTCCACGCTGAATTTACCGTCTCGCTCAAGGCGCGTTATACGCAATCTGACATAGTCAATTCCTTGCCTTGGGAAATATTACGCGAAAGACGAAGAGCATTTGATCCTGTTTCGACCGATGAGTCCCAACTCTTCATGTACGATTCGCCGCATGTCAGTTGCAGTAACGATCTTAGTCAATACGCTTCGATTAGCTACACGCCAGGTAGGCCGCATTTGGAGGCGGCGTTGAATTTAACTCAGCGTATTTTTGATGAGTTTGAATTCGATGATACCGCAACAGAAATTTCGACTCCGTTAGAAACGGTATTGGCGGGAAGACGAGGCGTGTGCCAGGATTTCGCTCAGTTAATGATAGGCTGCCTGAGAAGTTTGGGGCTTCCAGCCCGCTATGTCAGCGGCTACATTTTGACGCACCCGCCCGAAGGTGAAGAACGCATGATAGGCGCCGACGCCTCACATGCCTGGGTCTCGGTATTTTGCCCGGATTATGGCTGGGTAGATTTCGACCCGACCAATCGCTGTCTGGTGCAACAGGAACATATCACTTTAGGCTGGGGACGTGATTTTAGCGATGTGACACCACTACGCGGCGTAGTTTTAGGTGGCGACAAACATCAACTTCAAGTCAATGTCACGGTCACACCAATACCCTAACGCTAACATTTCCATCTGCAAAGGTGCATTCCAAGACGGCTAGTGTAAAATCTCGTTTTTATTTGAGATTTGCAATAATGACTTACTGTGTTGGTATGCGCCTCGATGCCGGGCTGGTTTTTCTCTCTGATTCAAGGACGAATGCGGGCGTCGATCAAGTCGGCACTTTTCGCAAGATGAGTGTTTTTGAAAATCCCGGCGACCGCATGATGGTATTGATGACCGCCGGGAATTTATCTATTTCGCAATCGATTCGTGAGCTGGTTTCTGCGCACGTTAGCGCCGATGGCCAGAGTATTTGGACAGCCACAACGATGTATGACGCCGCCAGAATTCTTGGCGATGCGGTTCGCACTATTTACCACCGCGATGCCAAAGCCCTAGGCGAGTTCGGCATTGATTTTAATGTCAGTATTGTTTTTGGCGGCCAAATCAAGGGCGAGCGTTGCCGCTTATTTCAAATTTATTCTGCCGGCAATTTCATCGAATCGCATAACGAAAATACCTATTTTCAAGTCGGCGAAGCCAAGTATGGCAAACCTATTTTAGATCGCGTTGTAACACCAGCGACGCCACTTGATGAAGCGGCAAAATGTGCTTTAATCTCGATGGATTCCACGTTACGGTCAAATATTTCGGTTGGTTTACCGCTCGATTTACTCGTCTACGAAACCGACAGTCTGACGGTGACGCGCTTTGTGACGATAGATGAAAAAAATCAATATTTTCAAATGATACGCAACACCTGGGGAGTCCAGCTCAAAAGCATCTTTGAAGCCATAGACGACCCGGTCTGGGATGCTTCGCCTGAAGTACATGACAACGTATTATCATCGACCAATATGCACAGTAAGCCGGTACGGGTTGCTATCCCTGAACATCTTAAATTCGACGCTGACATGTCTGCGCCACTTCAATCATTGGCACAACAATTCGACACGCCCCAACATTAACAATTAATATTAAGGGCGAGGCGCATTAACCTCGCCAATCGCAATCAGCAGCATGGTCTTGCACCATGCCTATGGCTTGCATATACGCATAAATAATCGTTGAACCAACGAACTTGAATCCTCGCTTAAGCAAGTCTTTCGATATTTGATCTGACAGCTCAGTCTTGATTATTCGATCTCCGCTATTCCGAATCGGCACGCCTTTTACGTATGTCCACAGGTAGACATCAAGGCCACCGACCTCTTCACACAACAGTAAATAGGCCTGAGCATTAGTAATGGCAGCGGCAATCTTCAAACGATTTCTGACGATTCCCGCGTTACTTAATAATTGCGCTACCTTGCTGGCATCGTACGAGGCGATTTTTAACGCGTCCCAATCATCAAAAGCAAGTCGATAATTTTCACGTTTATTGAGTATGGTTTCCCAACTCAGACCAGCTTGCGCACCTTCCAGAATAAGCATCTCAAATAATTGTTTTTCATTATGGCAAGGTATGCCCCACTCGTGATCGTGATAGTGAACATACAAAGGATTGGCAGAATTAGCCCAAGCACAACGTTTTTTAGACATTATTCATCCTATTTATTATGGTTTATACTATACAAAAGAATACTAGTTTAAACTACTGCATTCTGATTGAAATCAGGGTTATTTTTCTGATGCTCACGTTTTCTATAAAATTGTGTAAGATACTTCATGAAACAACGACTCAATAAGAAACAATTAATTTAGCCTCGCGATCAATATCTGCCAAATATTTTTATAGAAAGCTTCAACATGAACAAACGACAATTTATTCAAGCGATGACCTCAGCTAGTTTGTCGATGGCCAGTGGCTCGTTGTTTGCTCAACCGTCTAAAGAACCTCAGAAATTTAACCTGCAAGGCACGGACGTTAACGGCAAAAAATTAGACCTGGCAGATTTTCTTGGAAAAACCGTACTGGTCAGTTTTTTTACCGCAGGTTGTAGCTTATGCACCCGCGATCTGAAATTAATGCGTGAATTTTATGTTGGTAATTCGAAAAAGAATTTTGTCCTTTTGGCCGTCAATATCGATCAGGATTTGAAAGACTTTGAAACATATAACCAATTAGTCACACTTGCGATTCCAAAAGAACAACGCTTCCCTACCGTGTGGCGTAACTCGCCTGGACACAAAGATAATTTCGGCACCATCACTCGCCAGCCAACACATTTTGTGATTAATGCCAAAAGCCAATTTGTATTCAAGCGTGAAGGCACGTTTCAACCGACGGACTGGGATAATCTTTGGGAATCTTTAGGAAGTTAATGATTTTCTTGGGTGGTGCAAATGACTTGCGCACCCTGTTTAATAATAAAAAAAGCGCAGTGTTCAATTTGCGCTTTTTTAATTTCTGGCACTGACATCAGCCACCAAGATCAAGTTTTAAAACCTATACAACAATAGTCTGGTGCTCATCTCCGACACGGGCGCGTATTGTGCCTATGCGGGAGACCGATTCACCGGCGGCATTAAGTTGTGCCATAGCGGCGTCTGCAATCTCAGGTGCAACAATCACTACCATGCCGATACCACAGTTGAATACTCTATGCATTTCTGCGTCAGCGACACCACCATGTTGTTGCAACCATTTGAATAGCGGCGGCATGTCCCACGCTGTGCTATCGAGAACCGCAGTGAGCTGGTCGCCCAATACGCGCGGCACGTTTTCGACCAGGCCCCCGCCGGTAATGTGCGCCATACCTTTGACTTCCATACTTTCCATCAAGGCCAGCAGAGGTTTGACATAAATACGCGTAGGCGCGATCAATGCATCAGCCAGGCTACGGCCATGGAAATCCGCATTTAGGTCTGGCTTGGCGACTTCAATAATTTTGCGCACCAAAGAAAAACCATTTGAGTGGATGCCGGAAGAAGCCATGCCAAGGATGACGTCGCCCGGGACAATTTTGCTGCCGTCGATAATTTTGGATTTTTCAACCGCGCCGACTGCAAAGCCTGCTAGGTCATATTCGCCTTCAGGATACATCGAAGGCATTTCTGCGGTTTCGCCACCGATCAAGGCGCAGCCCGCTTGTTCACAGCCAAAAGCCACGCCTTTGATGACATCAGTTGCAGTGGCGACATCAAGTTTGCCGCAGGCGAAATAATCGAGGAAGAATAAAGGTTCGGCGCCCTGCACCAAAATATCGTTGACGCTCATCGCCACCAGATCAATACCGACAGTGTCATGGCGATTTAAGTGAAATGCCAACTTTAACTTAGTGCCTACGCCATCCGTACCTGAAACCAGTACAGGCTCTTTGTATTTTTTGCTAATTTCAAACATCGCGCCAAAACCTCCAATACCTGCCATTACGCCTTCGCGCATAGTGCGTTTGGCAAAGGGCTTGATGGCATCAACTAGCGCATCGCCAGCGACCATATCGACACCAGCGTCGGCGTAAGAAAGAGAAACAGAAGGAGTAGATGTGCTCATGATTGTCGTCAGTAGGGGCTTGAAGCGGTAAAATAGCGAAATGCTAGGGAATTACTCAATTTTGACTAGCAAAACCGCTATTTTAACAAATCGACCCGCCATTCACCTAGTTTTTGGCTGTTTGTTTGACGATAACAAAATGACCACCAATTTGAAACTTTTCTTTTTTCGGCAATTATGAGGCAAATGGTATTGGATTTAGCGGCACTCGCCCCTCCTTCCTTAGAATCTTTCGTTGATGGGCAAAACACCGAACTAGCGCAATTGTTACGGTTATTTTCAAAACGAGAAGCGAGCCAATATGGCGAACGTTTCGCCTATCTCTGGGGAGAGTCTGGCGCAGGCAAGACACATTTGCTGCGTGCCTTAGCTGAAAATAATCAGGCTCGCTATATCCCTGCTGATGCACCGGAAAGCAGTTTTAACCATACGCCAGAGATCACACTGTATCTATTAGATGATTGCGAGAAGCTGTCGCCGCAGGCGCAAATTGACGCTTTCGCCTTATTTAACGAAACCCGCGCGCATAATGGTTTTTTGGTCGCGGCGGGCAATGCGGCACCAATGAGTCTAGCGCTGCGTGAAGACTTGCGCACCCGTTTCGGCTGGGGCTTAATCTATCAAATACATGGTTTGACCGATGAAGAAAAAATCGATGCGTTAGAACGATTAGCTCAGTCGCGTGGTATGAGTATCTCTGCTGGCGTGTTACCCTATTTAATTACCCATTTTCGACGTGACATGAGTTCATTGACGCAGATGTTAAATCAGCTTGACCAGTATTCGCTAGAAACCAAACGTCCGATTACTTTACCGCTGCTGCGCGAAGTGCTGCTCGGACTTCAGCAACAAACAGACAAACCGACCGATAACTAAATAGAAAACGCAATGCGCAACATCGCCATTTTTGATCTCGATCACACCTTGATACCCATCGATTCAGACTATGAATGGGGGCAATTTCTCTGCCGCATCGGTGCTGTTGATGCTGACGCCTTTGCAAAAAAAAATGCTGATTTTTTTGCTCAATACCAGGCAGGTACGCTCGACCCTGTCGAATAT
Organism: Undibacterium sp.; assembly: GCA_025359635.1. Taxonomy (GTDB): domain Bacteria; phylum Pseudomonadota; class Gammaproteobacteria; order Burkholderiales; family Burkholderiaceae_D; genus Undibacterium. The sequence goes on from JANYFV010000417.1 coordinate 6,379, forward strand.
CTGGAATTTGCCTTGGGTACCCTGGCACAATTTTCACGAGATCAATTAGATAGCTATCACGCCCAGTTTATGCAGGAAGTCATCAATCCAGCGCTACTGCCCGCTGCACATGCGCTGCTTAAGAAACATCAAGAGCAGGGTGACTTAATTGTGATCATCACTGCCACCAACCGTTTCGTCACCGCACCTATCGCTCATGCGCTAGGCGTTGAGCATCTAATTGCTGCAGAACCAGAGATCCTCGCCGATGGTAAATTAACGGGGAAATTACTTGGCGTACCGACTTCTGGTGCAGGCAAAGTGACTCATCTGCAACAATGGTTAGCAAGCCAGGGCACGCAACTAAACGACTTTCCTGTTAGTTATTTTTATAGCGATTCACAAAATGATATTCCCTTGCTGTCGATAGTGACACGTCCAGTGGCAACCAACCCGAATGCCAAACTGAGCACCCACGCCACCACCCATGGCTGGCCAACCCTTCACCTATTCAATCTGCAATGATCAAAAAATTTATCCGCAAAATACTGGGCGTAAAAAGTAAGCCTGAAAATAATGGCAGCGGCGTGAACGGTGCCAATCACAAACCCACAGTGTTAAGTGCCAAAGAACATGGCATCGATCCGAAGTTACTGTCGTCAAATGCAATTCGAGTCACGCAGACTTTGCAGGAAAATGGTTTCAAGGCTTTTGTGGTCGGCGGCGCGGTTAGGGATCTCCTTCTGGGCGTGAAACCCAAGGATTTTGATATCGCCACCAATGCCACGCCAGAACAGGTGAAACGATTATTCAGGCGCGCGTTCATTATTGGTCGCCGTTTCCAGATTGTGCATGTGATGTTTGGCCAGGATCTTTTGGAAGTCACCACCTTCCGTGGCGCTGCCACTGAAGGTGCACTAAAAGACGAACACGGACGCGTCTTGCGCGACAATACCTTTGGCGAGCAACATGAAGACGCGGTCCGCCGTGACTTCACAATCAATGCCATGTATTACGATCCAGCCAGCCAGACGGTACTCGATTATCACGGTGGTATCGCCGACATCCGCAAAAAAACCCTGCGCATCATCGGCGTGCCTGAGGCGCGTTACCGCGAAGATCCGGTGCGCATGTTGCGCGTGGTGCGGTTTGCAGCAAAACTACAATTCACGATAGATGCGGCAACCCGCGCGCCGATACCCGTGATGGCACCGCTCATCAATAACGTGCCTAGTGCGCGGGTCTTCGATGAAATGCTGAAATTGCTGATGAGCGGCCACGCTATGGCTTGCCTGCAACAGCTGCGCAAAGAAGGCTTACATCATGGCCTGATGCCTTTACTTGACGTGGTGCTGGAACAACCGCTAGGAGAAAAATTCGTCACGCTGGCGCTAGCCAATACCGACGAACGTATCCAGCAAGGCAAAACTGTCTCGCCAGGTTTCTTATTTGCCTCGTTACTCTGGCATCAAGTGGTCGAAAAATGGGATGCCTACAAGGCCGCTGGCGAATTTTCGATTCCGGCTCTGCACTTAGCGGCGGACGATGTGCTTAACACGCAAACGGATAGTCTTGCGCTGCAACGCAAGATAGGTTCGGACATGCGCGACATCTGGGCCATGCAACCTCGGTTTGAAAAACGCGTGGGAAAAACACCGTATAAATTATTGGAAAATACCCGACTGCGTGCCGGCTATGATTTCCTGTTATTGCGTTGCGCTTCGGGTGAAATTGAGGCTGAAATTGGCGAATGGTGGACTGATTTTATCAACGGCGATGACATTGAACGTGAGCGCTTGCTGACAATAAAGCCTAAGCAGGAAAGCACTGGTCCGGCAAAAAAACGTCGCCCCCGCCGTAGCGGACCGCGCAAACCCGACAGCGCAAGCAAAGTCAGCGAATAAATCACCATGCCCGTCAGTGCAAAAATTGGAATAGGTGCCAATCTGGGCGATGCCCGCGATACTGTATTGCAAGCCATACAAAGATTGGTGCAATTCCCGCAGACCACGCTCACAAAACAATCGAGCCTGTATCAAACTGCGCCACTTGATGCCGGTGGCGATGACTATGTCAACGCCGTGGTCGAAATTCAGACTGAGCTCAACGCACTGACATTGCTCCACAAGTTACAAGAGTTGGAATTGGCATTTGGCCGCGAACGCCCTTATCGAAATGCGCCACGCACCCTCGACCTGGATTTACTTCTTTACGGCAGTCAAGAAATTAACACTGATAGCTTGATCGTGCCACATCCACGTATGACAGAACGCGCCTTTGTGCTTTTGCCCCTATTGCAAATCGATCCGTTGGTGGACATTCCCGGCTTGGGCGCAGCGCAAAAATTTGCCGCAGCTGTAACTGAGCAAGTCATCCAGAAAATTGCATAGAATAGCCAGCATGCAAATTCCGATTATTTTACAAACGACTGGCTTACTCGTACTCTCGAATGTCTTCATGACCGTGGCGTGGTACGGCCATTTAAAGAATCTTGCCAGCAAACCCTGGTGGATCGCCGCATTGATTAGTTGGGGAATTGCCCTATTCGAATATCTGCTACAAGTGCCGGCCAACCGACTCGGCTACACGCAATATAGTTTGGCGCAACTAAAAATATTGCAAGAAGTACTGACCTTATTGGTCTTTCTGCCCTTTGCCATGTTTTACATGAATCAACCGTTTAAACTTGATTATGTTTGGGCGGGTCTATGCCTGGTCGGCGCAGTGTATTTTATTTTTAGAAATTAGACTCAAAGGAAATTTCTAAAATGACGACAACATTCCCCGCTTTAGACAAAGTATTTCTAAAAAGCGTAGCATTTCCTATTCATGGAGAAAAATAATGGCTGAATATTTGCAAGATCGCAAAGCAGTAACCATCCCAAGTCTGCTGGCTCAACGTCAGCAAGCCAATAAAATCGCCATGCTCACCTGCTATGACGCCAGCTTCGCCGCCTTAATGGATAGGTGCGGAGTTGAAATTATTTTGGTTGGCGATTCCTTGGGTATGGTTTGCCAGGGGCACAATTCGACGCTGCCTGTCACCGTGTCTGAGCTTGCTTATCACACCGCTTGCGTAGCGCGTGGCAACAAGGCAGCGCTGCTCATGGCGGATATGCCATTTGGTAGCTACGCCACGCCGGAGTCGGCTTTTCAGAGCGCAGTGCAGCTGATACAGGCTGGCGCGCATATGGTCAAGCTCGAAGGTGGTGCATGGCTAGCACCGACCGTACAATTTCTGACCGAACGGGCAATTCCCGTTTGTGCACATTTAGGCCTAACCCCACAATCAGTGCATCAACTCGGCGGTTATAAAGTACAAGGTAAGACAAGCGGTGCTGCCGATGTACTTAAGGCTGATGCGCTGACTTTGCAAACTGCTGGCGCCTCCATTTTGGTACTAGAAGCAATTCCAGCGTCGTTGGGCAAAGAAGTCACGGACTTACTTGCGATTCCAACGATCGGGATTGGGGCTGGCCCAGATTGCTCGGGACAAGTCTTGGTCATGCATGATTTGCTAGGTGTTTTCCCAGGTCGTAAGGCGCGCTTCGTGAAGAACTTTATGGAGGGCCAAAGCAGTATCGATGCCGCAGTTTTAGCTTATGTTGCAGCCGTCAAGAATCAGTCATTTCCCGCGTCGGAACATTGTTTCTAACTCTTTCTTGATCATTAAAAAATGCGCATAGCCGACGCGACATCTCAGGCGTTTTCGCTACTGCTGTCTGGTGATGCTGAGCTATGGCAGATCATTTGGATCTCGCTAAAGACCTCGATCATCGCGTTAGCCTTAGCCAGCGTACCAGCAATTTTTGCTGCGTACCTCATCGCCAGCAATCGCTTTCGCGGGCGACGCTTTCTGATTTTACTGATTCAGGCCAGCTTGTCATTACCTACCGTCTTGATCGGATTATTGTTGTACTTACTGCTTAGCCGGCAAGGCGCACTCGGCTCGTTACATTGGTTGTTTGCCCAATCTGGCGTCATCGCTGGACAAATTTTGATCGCCCTACCCGTCTTAACCGCCTTTGCGCTGAGTGCGATACAGTCCGCTGACACCCGACTCGCCGAAACCGCTATTTGTCTGGGTGCAAATCGCTGGCGCGTCATGCGCACCGTCTTGTTTGAAGTGCGATTTGGCGTGATGGCCGCGATCATTTATGGTTTTGGACGGGTGCTTTCGGAGGTCGGTTGCGCCATGATGGTGGGTGGTAATATCGCCGGCGAAACCCGTACGATTACTACTGCAATTGCGCTGGAAACCAGCAAGGGCGAGTTTGCTCTAGGGATCGCGCTTGGCCTCGTGTTGATTACCCTTGCTTTGATCATGAATGCGACACTGATGCTTTTGCAAGGTGACGCCCGACTTGCGACAAATCAACAATGACTTCGCTAATCACGCTGCATGGAATCCAGAAAAAAATCGGGCATCGCCTCTTGCTCGATATTGAACATTTACAACTTGAGCAAGCCTGCGCCTATGTATTGACGGGTATGAATGGTGCAGGTAAATCCACACTACTGCGTATTTTAAGCGGACTAGATTCTGCAAATATAGCCAAAGCGAGTTTCCTGGGCAATGAGCTCCATTGGTTTCCGTATCCAAAAATATTACGTAATGCGATAGTCTACGTTCATCAACATCCGATGATGTTTTCGACCACGGTAGAGAAGAATATTTTTTATGGATTAAAAGCGCGAGGCGTCGACACATCCGGCCATGCATCGGCAATACAACAAGCGATGCAATGGGCAGGGATTAGTCATTTAAGTGATCGTCAGGCCAATACTTTGTCAGGTGGAGAGCAGCAAAGAGTAGCCTTGGCAAGGGCAAAAGTGCTACGACCAAAACTTCTTTTATTAGATGAGCCGACTTCAAATTTAGATGGCGAAGCAAGGGAGCAAGTCATTGCCCTAATTCCAGAACTGATCAAGGAAGGCAGCAGCGTGATTATGGTCTGCCATGATCGTGATTTAATCGCTGCCCCGGGAGCACATCGGCTTAAATTACGCGATGGCAAACTGGAATCGCGCTAGGTCCTTCTCTTTTAGTTCACGAACTCGACAACTAGACTTCCTGATAACGTGCCATGCTGCGTTCCAGATGCGGCGCGAGCATATCAGCCGAATGAATCGACATACCTAATTCACTCAATAAGCCGTCCTCTAGACCATACACCCAACCGTGCACAGCCAGAGCTTGACCACGATCCCAGGCATCTTGAACTACCGTCGTTTGACACAGGTTAATCACTTGCTCGATCACGTTTAATTCGCAGAGCCGATCAAGACGTTCTTGGACTGGCAAGACTTCACCAAGATAGCGTTCGTGTTTTTGATGTACGTCCTGCACGTGGCGTAACCAGTTATCAGCAAGACCAACCCGGCGGCGCATCAATGCGGCATGCACACCGGAACAACCGTAGTGACCACAAATAATAATATGTTTGACTTTTAACACATCGATGGCGAACTGCAGAACCGACAGGCAATTGAGATCAGAATGCACCACCACATTGGCGATGTTTCTATGCACAAATAACTCGCCCGGCAATAAACCTAGCAATTCATTCGCTGGTACACGGCTGTCTGAACAACCTATCCACAAATATTCCGGGCTTTGTTGTTCCGCCAGTTTTTTGAAAAAATCTGGCTCCCTGGCACGAATCGCATCGGCCCAAAGGCGATTATTTTCGAACAACTGCTGAGGCGTCACGCCCGGGTGATTCTCCACTGGCATAGCAAATCCTTAAATATTTCAACAGGCGAGAGTTTAACCTTTTCGCGAAACTCGCGCTTTAGTAAGATAGATCACACGGGTTTGATGCGCATGATCGACGAGGTCTCTACCTATCTGTGGGAAATAAAAAAACCTATCGCTTTTTAAAAGCGGTAGGGTTTTTGGCTCAAGCATTTGAATAAAAATGCTTAGTTAGAGTCTTAATCAAAAAACTTTTTAACTTTATCCATCCAACTTTTACTTTGTGGATTGTGCTTAGCTCCACCCTCAACCGTCAATTGTTCAAAAGTACGCAACAAATCCTTTTGCTTTTCAGTGAGTTTGACTGGCGTTTCAATCACTACATGACAGAATAGATCCCCAGCATAACCAGAGCGTACGCCTTTGACACCCTTACTGCGCAAGCGGAAAGTTTTGCCGGATTGCGTTCCCTCAGGAATCGTAAACGACGCCTTGCCGCTCAAGGTAGGGACTTCGATATCGCCACCCAAGGCTGCCTTGACGAAGGAAATAGGAATTTCGCAATGCAGGTCATCGCCTTCACGCTGGAACACCGTATGTTGCTTAATATGGATTTCCACATACAAGTCACCCGGAGGCCCGCCATTCACACCTGGCTCACCATTGCCCGATGAGCGTATGCGCATGCCATTGTCGATACCGGCAGGAATTTTTACTTCCAGAGTCTTGTTACGCTTGATACGTCCAACACCAGAACAGGCGGTGCACGGATCTGCAATCATCTTGCCTGTGCCATGACATTTTGGGCAAGCTTGCTGAATACTAAACAAACCTTGTTGCATACGTACCTGACCATGACCACCGCAGGTAGTGCAAGTGACAGGGGACGTGCCAGGCTTAGCACCAGAACCATGACAAGGCTCGCATGCATCCCAGCTTGGTACCCGAATCGTTGTATCGAAACCGTTAGCGGCCTGCTCCAGCGTGATTTCAAGGTTATAACGTAAATCAGCACCCCGGTACACTTGCGGGCCAGAGCTTCTACCACGACCACCACCAAAGATATCACCGAAAATATCGCCGAAAGCATCGGCAAATCCGGCTCCGCCACCACCACCTCCGCCGCCACCCATATTGGGATCAACACCAGCATGACCATAACGGTCATATGCATCGCGTTTTTGCGGGTCGGACAACATTTCGTAGGCTTCTTTTGCCTCTTTGAATTTCTCTTCCGAGGTCTTGCTATCTGGATTGCGATCCGGATGGTATTTCATCGCTAGCTTGCGATAGGATTTCTTAATTTCTTCGTCTGAGGCGTTTTTTGCCACGCCCAGAATTTCGTAAAAATCACGCTTCGCCATCTCGATTACACCTAGTTATTATTGAGAATTTTGATGACTGTTCAACCTCTATGAAACGAGCATTTTTAAAGTGCGAAAACCTTCATTAACCGTCATGCCGGACTTGATCCGGTATGACGATAACGAGGGTAGTTGATATCGTCATCATAGCGACTGAATAGTCACAA
>JANYFV010000462.1 GCA_025359635.1 Undibacterium sp.
TGCTATTGCAGAAAAAGTCAATGCATTGCCAGAAGTAGCGCACAACTACGAGCGTGAGCATGCACTAAATATGTGGTTTGTGGTTGCCACAGAAACACCCGAACAGATTGTTGACGTCATCAAAAAAATTGAACAAGAGACCGGATGTACAGTATTTAATTTTCCAAAGTCCAAAGAATATTTTGTCGAGTTAAAACTACGCGCATGAACAACATGGACACCATCAATTACAGCGAGCTCGACCGCGCCATCATTGTAGCGACCCAGGGCGGTCTCCCGCTGGTGGCGCGCCCTTATCATCAGTTGGCCGAGCAATTGCAGATCAGTGCAGAATTGCTGATGCAGCGTATGCGGCAGATGCAAGAGACTGGCGTCATTCGCCGCATCGGCGTAGTGCCGAATCACTATGCGCTCGGTTATCGCGCCAACGGCATGTCGGTCTGGGATGTGCCGGACGAGATGATAGACCAGTTGGGTGAGCGCGTCGGCAAGCTGTCTTTTGTCAGCCATTGCTACCGCCGTCCGCGCCATTTACCGCAATGGCGCTACAACCTGTTTGCCATGGTGCACGGTAAAACCCGCGACGAAGTCGAGGTCCAGGTGGCGCAGATTGCCGCACTACTGGGCGCGCAAGTGCGTGCGCATGAGATTTTGTATAGCACCCGTATTTTGAAAAAAACTGGTTTAAGGTTGAAAAAAAATGTCACACCAAGAGCTATAACGCAACCGTAATAAGTTCCTTCCCCTACCGAGGGGGAAGGCTAGGATGGGGGTGCGGCGCTTGAGTAACAGTAGCGGAATTTTAAGCATTCCACCCCCATCCCGACCTTCCCCCTGCCCGGGAGAAGGAGAAAAACACTGGCACACCGGCACTCCAGTGCAATAGTGTGATTTCGTTGAACAAAGGAAAAAAATCATGTTTCGTATCAGCCAATATATGCGTGAAGTCGCAGCACCAACACCACTAGGACCCAAGCGCAATCCACCTGGCCCGGTAGTCATCTGGAACCTGATCCGCCGTTGCAATCTCACTTGCAAGCACTGCTATTCGATTTCTGCTGACAAAGATTTTTCCGGTGAACTCAGCAATGCGGAAGTCAACGCCACCATGGATGACTTAAAGAGCTTCGGCGTTCCGGTGCTGATACTGTCCGGCGGCGAGCCTTTATTACGAGCTGACATTTACGACATCGCCAGACGCGCCAAGCAGATGGGTTTTTATGTCGGCCTCTCGACTAACGGCACGCTGATCGATGAAAGCAATATCGCCCAGATCGCCGCCATCGGTTTTGATTACGTCGGTATCAGCTTAGATGGCATGCGCGAAACGCACGATGAGTTCCGCCGCAAGCAAGGTGCGTTTGATGCGTCCTTGCATGGTGTGCGCTTGTGCCGCGATGCTGGCATCAAGATCGGCGTGCGCTTTACCCTGACGCAAGACAATGCGCACGATCTGCCTGCCCTGCTCAAATTGGTGGAAGATGAAGGCATCGACAAGTTCTATTTATCGCACCTCAATTACGCAGGGCGTGGCAATAAAAATCGTGGCCACGATGCGTTTTTACAGACCACGCGCGATGCCATGGATTTGCTATTTGACACTTGCTGGGACTATCTGCAGCGCGGTCTGGAAAAAGAATTCGTCACCGGTAATAATGATGCCGATGGCGTCTACCTATTGCAATGGGTGCGGGCGCGCTTTCCTGAACGCGAAGCGGCGCTACGTGCCAAACTGGCGCAATGGGGCGGCAATTCGTCCGGCGTGAATGTCGCGAATATCGATAATTTGGGCGTGGTACATCCCGATACTTTCTGGTGGCACTACCCGCTGGGCAATGTCCGCGAGCGCAAATTTTCTGAGATCTGGACTGACGTTTCCGACCCGCTGATGGCGGGCTTGAAAGCGGTGCCGCGCACGATTAAAGGACGTTGTGGCGAGTGCAGCTATTTTGATGTCTGTGGCGGCAACACGCGGGTGCGCGCGCTGCAACTGACCAACGATCCTTGGCAGGAAGATCCGGCCTGTTATTTATCCGACGAAGAGATAGGTGTCAGCGGTGAACGCGAGCGCGTCACCTTGTCACCTTACATTCCTATCCGCGGGGTGAAAATAGCATGATGCCCAAGCTTTTAAATAAATTCTTAGTTGCTTCGCTGGCATTGTTAAGCTTGCCAGCGGTGGCCGCCGATGTTGCCACAGTACCGGTCGCAGACAGCAAGATAGACGGCAACGCGCTATTCCAGACGCACTGCGCCTCTTGCCACGGAGCAGATCGACTTGGTCTAAACGGCCCCGCCCTGTTGCCTGGTAATCTGGAACGCTTGCGCAAGCCAGATGCAATTAAGACCATCGCTGAAGGGCGCATCGCGACGCAAATGCTGGGCTTTTCCGACAAGCTGAGCGCAGAGCAAATCAAGGCAGTGACCGAACTGATCTACACACCGCTGGCCACTACGCCGGTCTGGGGTCTCAAAGAGATGCAAGCCTCGCGCGTCGTCCATCAAAGCACCAAGCTACCGGATAAACCGGTGTTCAAGGCCGACCCGCTGAATCTGTTTATCGTGGTCGAACTTGGTGACCATCACGCAACGATTTTGGATGGCGATAAATTTGAGCCGATCACGCGCTTCGCGACGCGCTATGCCTTGCATGGCGGCCCCAAATTTTCACCGGATGG
>JANYFV010000233.1 GCA_025359635.1 Undibacterium sp.
TCTCGCCACAATATCTGGGTGACTTGATCGCCTGGACCGCCATCGGCGCACGCACTACCGAATCGCAAACCCACAGGGAAATGTCATCAGGCTTATCGACTCCGGTCGGTTTTAAAAACGGTACCGATGGCGACATCAGCATCGCCATCAATGCCATACTTTCGGCCTCGCATCCACATTCATTCTTAGGCTTAAATGGCCAAGGTCGCGTCGCTATTGTGCGCACCCGCGGCAATCAGCACGGCCATGTAGTTTTGCGCGGCGGCGATGGCCGGCCTAATTACGATACCGTCTCAGTCGCGATGGCGGAGCAAGCTTTGCTCAAGGCAAAACTCCCCGCGAATATCGTCGTCGATTGCTCACACGCCAACAGCTACAAAAAACCGGAATTGCAGCCGCTAGTAATGGCCGACGTGATCAACCAGGTCGTGAATGGCAATACCTCGCTGGTCGGCATCATGATCGAATCGAACATCGTCGCGGGCAACCAAAAAATACCGGAAGATTTATCACAACTTAAATACGGCTGTTCGGTGACGGATGCCTGCGTTGATTGGGAAACCACCGAGAAAATGATACGCGATGCGGCGGTGAGATTGCGCAGCCAGCTTGCAAATTGATCAGGTAAAAAAACTGACAAAAAAAGTCCCTGACGAAACTGAGGGACTTTTTTACTTGTTGCTATCGCAGATATACGAATGAATTTCAACGACTACGGCTATCCAGACTGAAGGCACCACTGCCATTCACAACTACCATCAACAAGCCACCGGCCATAGAAATATTTTTCATAAAATGAATCATCTGGTTTTGCGCCTGATCTGCCGGAACACCCCAGAAGTTATGAAATATCACCGCAGCCGACACGGTAAATAACAGCATTGCGGCGGCCGCCCAGCGCGCTTTCCATCCAAGTATCAACGCGATACCACCACCTAGTTCAACCACGATAGCAGCGATGGCAGCTAAGGCGGGAAACGGCAAGCCCTTGCTGGCGATATAACCTACCGTGCCTTCAAAACCGGGGATTTTTCCGGCGCCGGACATGACAAAAATCAGGGCGATTAAGATGCGTCCAACCAATGGGCCGACTTGTTGTAATGAGTTCATTTGAGCTTCTTTCAAAAAAGTTTATCAATTTATGCAGCTAATTTACCGGCACGGTAATCGTTTATCGTCTGTAAAATTTCGGCCTGGGTGTTCATCACAAACGGGCCATATTGCACGATAGGTTCACGCAATGGTCGCCCCGCTACCAGTATGGCACGGCTGGCACCTTTAGCAGTTAGCGTCACGCCATCACTGCCTGGCTCGTTGCGTAAAATCGCCATGCGCTGTTGCCCCACGCTTTGTCCTGCAATCTGCAATTCACCGCGGTAGACATAGACAAAGGCATTCATTTCTTCCGCCATAGCTTGCGAGAATACTGCGCCATCGTCCAGGTGCAAATCCAGATACAGCGGCTCGGTAATTTCACGCTGCACAGCGCCAGTTATGCCATGACTGCTGCCAGCAATCACGCGCACAGTCGCGCCTTCTGCCGTAGTAAATTGTGGAATATTTTCGCTCTGGATATCCTTATACCAAGGTGCCATCATCTTGTCTTTGGCAGCCAGATTTAGCCATAGCTGAAAACCCTCCATGCGCCCTTCTTCCTGCTCGGGTAATTCTGAATGGATCACGCCACGGCCAGCCGTCATCCATTGCACGCCACCATTTTGCAACAAGCCAGAATTGCCCGCACTGTCGTGATGGCGCATGCGCCCGGTTAGCATATACGTGATGGTTTCAAAACCACGGTGTGGATGATCGGGGAAGCCGCCGATATAGTCTTGCGGATCGTCGGCACCAAAGGCATCAAGCATCAGGTAAGGATCAAGGCGCTTTTGCAAACCTTGCTGCAACACGCGCGTGAGTTTGACACCATCGCCATCGGTGGTGGCTTGCCCGATAATTAGTTGTTCTACCGTGCGCGCTTGGGTGACAACTTCTTGCTGCAATGTGACTTGTGTCTGATCTTTCATGATGCTTGTCCTTTAGTTGTTACTGCTTTTGTAAAGTTTACGCTGCAATCAATTCTTGTATCTGTTGGGTGGCTGCGGCAAATGCTGCTTGCTCGGCATCTGGCCCCATCGCCATGCCTTCGGCAAAAATAAATTCTACATCCGTCATGCCTAAAAAGCCGAGGAAGGTTTGCAGATACGGTGTCATGGTATCGCTAGGTGTATTGCGATGTACGCCACCACGTGTCAACACCACATACACTTTTTTGCCGGTCAATAAACCTTCTGGTCCATTTGCCGTGTAGCGAAACGTGACTTGCGCCCTCGATACCGCATCGATCCAGTTTTTAAGCTGGGCTGGTACCGCAAAGTTATACATCGGTGCTGCCAGTACCAGAGCGTCAGCAGCCTGCAACTCAGCGATTAAGGCGTCATCCAAAGCCACCCGGCTTGCCTGTTCGGCACTACGCTTATCGGCCGGAGTAAATAGTGCCTGTAAGGCCACTTCATCGAGCATAGGTTGCGGCGTACGACCGAGGTCACGCAGAGTCAGTTTAGCGTCAGGGCGAACGGCTAGCAGGCTTTGTACTAATTCATTTGCCA
>JANYFV010000477.1 GCA_025359635.1 Undibacterium sp.
AAATGAAGAAATTGAACGGCTGCCAGCGGGCTGGGAAGTAACAGGGATAGAGTCACTCGCGGTTCCTGGTCTGGACGTAGCGCGGCATTTAATCACGATTAAAAAAGAATCACTCGTCAGTTTTTGAGTCCGAAGCAAAACTTACCCTAAAGTAAAATGGCTAAAATCTTTTGTATCGCAAACCAAAAAGGCGGAGTGGGTAAAACCACGACCACCGTGAATCTCGCTGCCGGATTAGCCAAGCTGGACCAGCGCGTCTTACTGGTCGATCTCGATCCTCAGGGTAATGCCACGATGGGGGCGGGGATTAACAAGGCAAAGTTAAGCACGACGGTGTATCAAGTGCTTTTGGGTATGTCGACTACTCAATCTGCCATCCAAAGATCAGAGGCTGGTAAGTTTGATGTGCTGCCATCGAATCGTGAATTGGCTGGTGCAGAAGTTGAAATGGTCGAATTAGAAAATAGAGATAAGCGTCTGCGCGATGCCTTGGCGGAAGTGAGCGCCAACTATGATTTCATTTTAATCGATTGCCCACCTGCTTTGTCGATGCTGACACTGAATGGTTTGTGTGCGGCAAATGGCGTGATTATTCCTATGCAGTGTGAATATTATGCGCTGGAAGGCTTGTCTGATCTGGCTAATACAATCAAAAAAGTCTCGGCAAACCTGAATCCTGATCTGAAAATTGTCGGATTATTGCGCGTGATGTTTGATCCTCGTATGACACTTTCACAACAAGTCTCGGATCAATTGGAAAAGCATTTTGGCGACAAAGTCTTTAAAACCCTGATCCCGCGCAATGTGCGTTTGGCCGAAGCGCCATCCTATGGCATCCCGGGCGTAGTGTTTGACCCGGCCTCAAAAGGTGCGCAAGCGTATATCGCCTTTGGTGCAGAGATGGTGGAACGAATCAAGTTACTGGAAACAAAATAATGGCAACGAAGAAACAAAAAGGATTAGGCCGCGGGCTAGAAGCATTGTTTGATGGCGCTGGCGATTTTAGTGAAGAGGTATCTAGCCTGGTAGGCGCTCCCACCAGCCTTTTAATCACGCAGATGCAAGCAGGTAAATATCAACCACGTACCCGTATGGACGAGGGCGCGCTGGCTGAACTTGCCGCCTCGATTAAGGCGCAGGGCTTGATGCAACCGATCCTCGTGCGGCCGATAGGTCAGAATAACGGCATCACGCGCTATGAAATCATTGCGGGCGAGCGTCGCTTCCGCGCCTCCCAAATGGCAGGTCTGGAGGAAGTGCCAGTATTAGTTAAAGATGTTGATGACCAAGCCGCAGCGGCGATGGCGCTGATTGAAAACATCCAACGCGAAGACCTGAATCCACTGGAAGAAGCGCAAGGTATCCATAGACTGATTACCGATTTCGCTTTTACGCACGAGCAAGCCGCAGGTGCGGTCGGGCGTTCACGTAGCGCGGTCTCCAACCTGCTGCGCTTGCTGAATCTTGCCAAGCCAGTGCAGACCATGCTGATGGCCGGCGATATCGACATGGGGCATGCGCGCGCTTTGCTTTCGACTGATGCCGCGACCCAGATACAACTGGCCAATCAGGTGATTGCCAAGCGTATGTCAGTCAGAGAAGCTGAAAAACTCGTCGCCCGCACAACAGCAGAAATGGGTGTGCCCGCAAAGACACGTGATAAAGCAGAAAAATCACGTGACATCACACGTCTTGAAGAAGAGCTTTCTGATTTGTTGGTAACGCAAGTGGTCTTAAAAATGGGCACCAAGGGCAGAGGACAAATGATTATTGATTTTGCGGATCTGGACTCGCTGGATGGCGTCATTTTGAAAATCAGGGGTCAATAGATTGTTAATATATTTTCTATGAAATCGTAAAACCATGAAAAATCCCCCTTGTGGCGCAGGATAGTTTCATTTTGGTGCATTGCATTAATCGTTTGACGGTGTAATGCACTAACACGTATAATTTTGGGGTTTTGGCTGGGCTTAATTTTGTCAGACCACAAAATTTGTGGCAAAAATAAGTAATCTGGGTTTCTTGGCTAATTCGATTTTGAACCAAAGTATTAGTAAATAAGTGAGGAAATGGCATGGCGCGTATCGTTCTGTTGCAATTCGCAGCAGCTTTCATAGTCGCGCTGGTGGCAGGTCTGATGTCTGGTCTTTCCTCGGGACTATCCGCTTTGTTTGGTGGACTTTGTTGTGCGATCCCCAATGCTGTTTTTGCTCTGCGCCTGAGTATCGGTGCGAAAAAACCAGGTGGCGCCGACCCGATGACTTTTTTCTTCGGTGAATTTACCAAAATTGCACTGACAATTGCCCTGATGGCGGCGGTTGTTACCTTGTACCGTGATGTCAACTGGCTGGCTTTTTTAGTCGCCTTCATCGTGGTAATGAAAAGTTATTTTATTTTACTCTTTAGGCATCAACTATGAGCGCAACTGAGCACGCAGCACCCACCGCGGCAGAATATATCAAGCATCACCTTGGTCATTTGTCGACTTCACATCAGGACAAGGTTGTCGATTTCAGTATTTTTAATATGGACACGATTTTCTGGTCAATATTTGCTGGAATAATCGGTATTACATTTTTACTCATCGCCGCGCGTCGAGCAACTTCTGGCGTGCCAGGTCGTTTTCAGGCTGCGGTTGAAATTTTGGTTGAGTTAGTTGAAGATCAATCTAAAAGTATTGTTCATGGTGATCGTAGTTTCATTGCACCGATGGCATTGACTGTATTTGTCTGGGTTGCCTTGATGAACTCACTCGACTTTTTACCAGTTGATATGTTCTCCGGAATCTTCAAGTTCTTCAATATCGAGTACCTCTTCCCGCATCATCGCGTTGTTCCAACTGCTGATTTGAATGGCACGATTGGTATCGCTTTTGGCGTACTTACGTTAATGCTTTACTACAGTATTAAGATCAAGGGTTTTGGTGGCTTCTTATATGAATTGATCTCCGCTCCATTTGGTATCTGGATGGCGCCATTCAATTTGCTTTTGCAATTAATCGAGTTCGCTGCAAAGACAGTGTCTTTGGGTATGCGACTCTACGGCAATATGTTCGCCGGTGAATTGTTGTTCCTGTTGATCGCTCTTTTGGGTGCGCAGATGACCGTATTTGGTATCTTCGGACATCTATTTGCAGGAACAGTATGGGTGCTTTTCCATATTCTGATCGTATTTTTGCAAGCCTTCATTTTCATGATGTTGACTTTGGTTTACATGGGTCAAGCGCACGATAAGCACTAATTTGTTTTGGTATTACTGTAGTAGGTTTCATTTTTTTAGTTTTAGGTTTTTTGATTTTCATTTTTTATTATTACTTTTAAGGAAATTGTCATGACGGATTTATCATTTGTTGCTTTGGCTTGCGGTTTGATCATTGGCTTGGGCGCTATCGGTGCTTGTATCGGTATCGGCATCATGGGTGGCAAATATCTGGAAGCGTCTGCGCGTCAACCAGAATTGATGAACACTCTGCAAACTAAAATGTTTTTATTGGCTGGTCTGATCGATGCTGCGTTCTTGATTGGTGTTGGTATCGCTATGTTGTTCGCGTTCTCTAACCCGTTCAAATAAATCGTTTTTCCTTTTCATACCGTAAGTTAATCCTTACGGATAGAACCATTTAGACAAGGAATTACCGTGAACCTTAATGCAACATTGATCGTTCAGTATGTGGTTTTCTTTATTCTGTGTTTCGTCACGATGAAATTCGTGTGGCCACCGATAATGAATGCACTGGATGAACGCGCGAAAAAAATCGCCGACGGCTTAGCTGCCGCCGACCGTGGTCGCGCTGAGATGCAAGCGGCTGAAAAACGTGTACAAGCGCAATTAGCTAGTGCAGGTGAAGAAGGCCAAAAGCGTGTCTTAGACGCTGAAAAACGTGCTCAGATGATCGTGGACGAAGCCAAGAACACTGCATCCGCAGAAGCCGCACGCATCCTTGCTGCTGCCAAAGCTGATACAGATAATTTAGTCACCAAAGCACGCGAAGAATTGCGCGACCAGGTTGCCGTATTGGCAGTCAAAGGCGCAGAGCAAATTCTGAAACGTGAAGTTAACGCATCGGCACACGCTGATCTGTTGACGCAATTGAAGACTGAGCTGTAATCATGGCTGAAATCGCAACGGTCGCTCGTCCTTACGCAGAAGCGTTGTTTCGTGTCGCCAAATCTGGCAACCTGTCCGCTTGGTCGGATCTGGTTGTTGAGATGGCGCATGTCGCTGCACATCCTGACGTACAGGCGCTTGCTCACAATCCAAAAGTCTCTGCGATACAAACTGCAGAGGCTTTCTTGTCCGTGTTGAAATCCCCGCTGAACGATAGCGTCGAAGCGAAAAACTTCGTCAATACGCTCGCGGAATATGATCGTATTACCTTGTTGCCCGAAATCGCGACACAATTTCAAGCTCTGAAAAACGCCGAAGCTGGTGCTGCAGATGCTGAAATCGTCAGCGCATTTGAAATGACGGCCGCACAGGTAAGCGATCTGTCCATCACACTGGAAAAGAAATTTGGCCGCAAACTCAACCCAACCGTGACTGTGGATTCGTCCCTGATCGGTGGAGTGCGTATCGTGGTTGGTGATCAAGTGTTAGATATGTCGGTGCGTGCCAAGCTGCAACAGATGCAAGTCGCCTTAACAGCCTAACGCGCCGCTTCATCGCGGACGTAAGAAACAAAAAATTTTAGGAGTTAGTATGCAACTCAACCCATCAGAAATCAGCGAGTTGATCAAGAGCCGGATTCAAGGCCTTGGCGACACAGCTGAGATTCGTAATCAAGGTACGGTTATTTCCGTTACCGACGGTATCTGCCGCATTCACGGTCTGTCTGACGCGATGCAAGGCGAGATGCTGGAATTCCCAGGCAATACATTTGGTCTGGCTTTGAACCTGGAACGTGATTCCGTCGGCGCCGTTATTCTCGGTGACTACGAGCACATTTCCGAAGGCGATACAGTGAAATGTACCGGCCGTATTCTGGAAGTGCCAATTGGCCCGGAACTGCGCGGTCGTGTCGTTAACGCCTTGGGTCAGCCTATCGATGGTAAAGGTCCGATCAATGCAAAATTGACGACACCTATCGAAAAGATTGCTCCTGGTGTTATTGCTCGTCAATCCGTTTCTGAACCTTTGCAAACTGGCCTGAAGTCAATTGACTCCATGGTTCCGGTTGGTCGTGGTCAGCGCGAATTGATCATTGGCGATCGTCAGACTGGTAAAACAGCGGTAGCGATTGATGCCGTGATCAACCAAAAAGGTCAAAACGTGACATGTATCTATGTCGCGATTGGTCAAAAAGCGTCTTCCGTTAAAAACGTAGTGCGTGCTCTCGAAGCCCACGGCGCAATGGAATACACTATCGTGGTAGCTGCTACCGCGGCCGAATCAGCAGCGATGCAATATGTCTCTGCTTACTCCGGTTGCGCCATGGGCGAATACTTCCGCGATCGTGGTGAAGATGCCTTGATCATTTATGATGATCTCTCCAAGCAAGCTGTGGCTTACCGTCAATTGTCCTTGTTGCTGCGCCGTCCACCAGGTCGCGAAGCTTACCCAGGCGACGTGTTCTACCTGCACTCCCGTTTGTTAGAGCGCGCAGCACGCGTGAACCCTGACTACGTTGAGAAATTCACCAACGGTGCGGTTAAAGGTAAAACAGGTTCATTGACAGCATTGCCTATCATTGAAACTCAAGCAGGTGACGTTTCCGCTTTCGTTCCGACCAACGTCATTTCGATTACTGATGGTCAGATCTTCTTGGAAACATCCTTGTTCAACGCTGGTATCCGTCCTGCGATTAACGCTGGTATTTCGGTATCTCGCGTTGGTGGTGCTGCTCAGACTAAGGTTATCAAAAACTTGTCCGGCGGTATCCGTACCGATTTGGCGCAGTATCGTGAACTCGCTGCGTTTGCGCAGTTCGCTTCTGATCTGGATGCGGCAACACGTAAGCAATTGGATCGTGGTGCACGCGTTACCGAGTTGTTGAAACAAGCTCAGTACGCGCCGTTGTCGATCTCTTTGATGGCCGTGACTTTGTTCTCAGTCAACAAGGGTTTCCTGGATGATGTACCTGTCGCTAAAGTTTTGGCTTTCGAAGCTGGCGTACATAACTTCATGAAGACTAGCCACGCTGCGTTATTGCAAAAGATAGAAGAAACCAAACAACTCGACAAAGATGGCGAAGCTGCCATGGCTGCCGCAGTTGCTGATTTCAAAAAATCCGGCGCGTTTTAATTTACCTGAGCTAGAAGGAGTAAATACTCATGGCTGTAGGTAAAGAGATACGTGGCAAGATCAAAAGCGTAGAAAATACGAAGAAGATCACGAAGGCGATGGAAATGGTCGCCGCATCCAAAATGCGTAAAGCGCAAGAGCGGATGCGTGCGGCTCGTCCGTACAGTGAAAAAATTCGTAATATCGCGGCGAACTTGTCCAAGGCTAACCCTGAGTACACGCACCCTTTTATGGTTCAACGAGCAGAGTCCAAGAGAATTGGCTTGATCGTTGTAACGACAGACAAGGGTTTGTGCGGTGGCTTGAATACCAACGTGTTACGTTTGGTCACCAACAAAATGCGTGAAGTCGAGGGTAGCGGTGCAAAAATTGAAGCGGTCGCAATTGGTAATAAAGGTCTGGGTTTCCTGAATCGGGTGGGTACACCTGTCGTCTCGCACGTAGTGCAATTGGGCGATACACCTCACCTCGATAAACTGATCGGTCCAGTCAAAGTAATGCTGGATGCGTATCAGGATGGTAAGTTAGATGCAGTCTACGTTTGCTACAACAAATTTGTTAACACCATGAAGCAACAGCCAGTTCTGGAGCAATTATTGCCCCTGCAGGCTGATCAGCTGGAAGTAAATAAAGCATCCCATTCATGGGATTACATTTACGAACCAGACGCGACAACGGTGATTGATGAATTGTTGGTACGTTATGTTGAGGCACTGATTTATCAGGCTGTCGCTGAAAACATGGCGTCTGAACAATCGGCACGTATGGTGGCGATGAAATCAGCTAGCGATAACGCAGTAAGCGTGATTGGCGAGTTGAAGTTGATTTATAACAAAACCCGTCAAGCTGCGATTACCAAAGAGCTTTCCGAGATTGTTGCCGGCGCGGCAGCGGTCTAAACTGAATTTTATTTATTGAAGGAACGAACATGGCTGATGGCAAAATCGTTCAGTGTATCGGCGCTGTTGTGGACGTTGAATTTCCACGCAATGCGATGCCTAAGATCTACGACGCCTTAATGATGGAAGGTTCAGACCTGACATTAGAAGTGCAACAGCAATTGGGCGACGGCATAGTCCGTTGTATCGCGCTGGGTACTTCCGATGGTCTGCGCCGCGGCATGATGATGACCAACTCTGGTAAGCCAATTATGGTGCCTACCGGTAAAGCAACACTGGGTCGCATTATGGACGTATTGGG
Source organism: Undibacterium sp. (assembly GCA_025359635.1). Taxonomy (GTDB): domain Bacteria; phylum Pseudomonadota; class Gammaproteobacteria; order Burkholderiales; family Burkholderiaceae_D; genus Undibacterium. The sequence goes on from JANYFV010000477.1 coordinate 7,441, forward strand.
TAACCCGATTGATGAATGTGGTCCGGTTAGCCGTGAAACTACAGCGTCGATCCACCGCAAAGCACCTGCGTACGACGAATTGTCGCCATCGCAAGAGCTGTTGGAAACAGGTATCAAGGTGATTGACTTGATCTGCCCGTTTGCTAAAGGCGGTAAAGTTGGTCTGTTCGGTGGTGCTGGTGTCGGTAAAACAGTCAACATGATGGAACTGATCAACAACATCGCTAAAGCACACAGCGGTTTGTCCGTGTTTGCTGGTGTCGGTGAGCGTACTCGTGAAGGGAATGACTTCTACCACGAAATGGCTGACGCAAAAGTAGTTGATCTGGAAAATCCAGAAAACTCCAAAGTTGCCATGGTTTACGGTCAGATGAATGAACCGCCAGGTAACCGTCTGCGCGTTGCCTTGACTGGTTTGACTATCGCTGAAGGTTTCCGCGATGAAGGTAAAGACGTCTTGTTCTTCGTCGATAACATCTATCGCTACACTTTGGCCGGTACTGAAGTATCTGCGCTGTTGGGTCGTATGCCTTCCGCTGTGGGTTACCAACCGACTTTGGCTGAAGAAATGGGTCGCTTGCAAGAGCGTATCACTTCAACTAAAACTGGTTCGATCACTTCAATTCAAGCCGTGTATGTTCCAGCGGATGATTTGACTGATCCGTCCCCAGCTACTACCTTTGCCCACTTGGATTCGACCGTTGTTCTGTCGCGTGACATCGCCTCCCTGGGTATCTACCCAGCGGTCGATCCACTCGATTCAACTTCACGTCAATTGGATCCACAAGTCGTCGGTATGGAGCACTATGA
>JANYFV010000501.1 GCA_025359635.1 Undibacterium sp.
GAGATGAGATTATGCAGCACTTTCTGAAATCCGTCAACCCCTTCGTTTGACCGCTTGAATTCTTTACCTCAATTCAAACCCAAGGATTGCCTGCTTTCTTGCCACTTCTTTCACTTCCCATACCCGTCTGTTTCAACGGGAGGCGAATCATAGCAAAGCTTCCATGCCCTTGGCAAGCCATTTGGAGGGAATAATCCAATCCATCCCATTAATCAATAGTAAGGCGCCTCAATACCTTCTTTTTCAAAAGCCCTGATTACCGCTGGTCGCTTTGACAGATGCTCGAGATACAAGGCCAGATGAGGATATAGTTTTGCCGGCTTAGTCATACCACGAGTCCATCTGCACAACATAAACAAGAAAGGATCCAATATAGTGAATTGCTCTCCAATAAAAAATTTACCTATAGCTTTTTCACTATTTTCTTTCAATACACCTTCCAGAATGTCCAGCATACTGCCGACGCGAATTTCTGCTTTTGCTTTGATTTGCGTTGCAGTAATTTCATCATCACAAAGACGGTCCGGGTAGAAATACGTTAATAGTTCTGCTTGCAGCGTGTTCGTCATATACATTAACCATTTATACAAATGTGCTCGCTGCGGAGTACCAAATGCTGGAGCCAAATTTGCTTCAGGATGTGTGTCGGCTAGGTGCAGGCATATTGCAGCCGTTTCAAATAACACCAGCTCACCATCAACGAGAACAGGGATGCGCCCACTCGGATTTAACTTAAGATATTCTGGCGAGAGTTGTTCATTTTTTGCTCTATCTACAAGAATGAGTTCAAACGGCAAGCCAATTTCCTCAAGTATCATGTGCGGCGCCAAATTCGCATTACCTGGTGAAAAATAAAGTTTCATTGATCCATCCTTAGTTAAATTTGTTTATTACTCGGTTTTTGGCACTATGCCTGACAACAGTTAAAATAGCGTCTTATTTTGCCTTGCCCAGTACGTTGCCGGATAAGGTAAATGATTTCATGTTTCTTTAAGTATTGACCACCATGCTCCGTCTAACTGACATACAACTCCCACTCGACCATCCAGAAAGCGCCATCAAGGCTGCAATTCTGCAAAAACTCGCCATTACAGAATCCGAGCTGGTGAATTTTTCAATTTTTCGACGTAGCTACGATGCAAGAAAAAAATCAGCCATTGTACTGATCTATACACTCGACGTCGAAACCACAAAAAATGATCAACTTCTGAACCAATTTAGTGGCACCGCAAACATTGGCACCACTCCTGATACTAGCTATAAGTTTGTGACCCATGCTGAAGGCACAGACTTTAAGCGACCTGTTGTGATCGGCTTCGGTCCTTGTGGATTATTTGTTGCATTAATACTCGCTCAAATGGGATTTCGCCCGATAGTTCTGGAGCGCGGCAAGGAAGTCAGGGAGCGTACCAAAGACACCTGGGGTCTATGGCGCAAGCGTGAATTGCAAGCTGAGTCTAACGTTCAATTTGGCGAAGGTGGTGCCGGAACTTTTTCTGATGGAAAACTCTGGAGCCAAATCAAAGATCCAAAGCATTATGGTCGCAAAGTTTTGACAGAATTTGTCAAAGCTGGCGCGCCATCTGAAATTATGTACGTCAGTAAACCGCACATAGGTACGTTCCGCCTGGTCAAGATGATAGAAGAGATGCGCACGAACATCGAGGCATTGGGAGGCGAAATTCGCTTTCAACAAAAAGTGACTGACTTCGATATTCAAAATGGGAACATGTGTGGCTTGACCATCAATGACACAGAGTATCTTCCCGCCAGCCATGTTGTGCTCGCTATTGGTCACAGTGCCAGAGATACTTTTGAATTAGTTCATCAACGCGGCATTTATATCGAAGCGAAGCCATTTTCCATTGGGTTTCGCATCGAACATCCTCAGTCCTTAATTGATCAGGCACGCTTTGGCTCAAATGCGGGCAATAAAATTCTAGGCTCAGCTGATTACAAGTTGGTGCATCACGCTAAAAATGGACGCTCGGTTTACAGTTTTTGTATGTGCCCAGGTGGCACCGTTGTCGCCGCAGCGTCTGAGCCAGGTAGAGTTGTGACCAACGGCATGAGCCAATATTCACGCAATGAACGCAATGCCAATAGCGCTATCGTAGTCGGCATTACGCCCGCCGATTACCCTGAACACGTTTTGGCCGGAATAGATTTACAACGCAAACTGGAATCGCTTGCGTATGAACTCGGCGGAAGCAATTACAATGCACCCGGTCAATTAGTTGGAGATTTTCTCGCAAAACGACCCTCGACTGAAATCGGTAGCGTCATCCCATCCTACCAACCGGGTATCACCTTATGCGATTTAGCAGCGGCATTGCCAGCCTACGCGATAGACGCGATACGCGAAGCTTTACCGGCGTTCGATAAGCAAATCAAAGGTTTCGCGATGAACGATGCAATCATCACAGGAGTTGAGACCAGAACATCTTCTCCGATACGCATCAAACGGAACGACGACAATTTACAAAGTGTGAATACGCACGGCTTGTATCCAGCAGGCGAAGGTGCTGGTTATGCAGGTGGGATTTTATCGGCGGCTATTGATGGGATAAAGGTAGCGGAAGCGGTCGCATTAAGTATTCAGAACGCACGGAGTTGAGACTTCAAAATAATAGTTGATATGCCGAATAGCATGACCGCCGTTTCGATATTCGACATATCAAGTCTTAAAATTTCAACTCACCAGATCTTCCAGACCAGCAGTTAACTCAGCAATAGCAGGCATTTCATCTAAGAATAAATCTTTGCTGACATTTAATTTCTGCGCGATGTCGGAAGGAAAAGTCGCATCCAGCTCTTCTTTAGAATATTTATTTTCTTCAGCTCTGGCACGCCAGGCAGCCAGATGAATCACCGCCGCCATAGAATCAAAAACTGCAGCCTCTAATGGTTCGGGAAACCCCTTGATCACGGTCGAGAAGTTTTCCGGAAAACGCCAGCGCTTCGCAAGTTCAGCGCCCACATCAGAAAAATTATATCCAAATGAAGAATGCTCGACACTTAACCGGCGCGAATCTAAGGGCCCGGCTATCTTATCTATTTGCAGGGTTTGTTCTGGCATCGCCGCATGCATCACAAGTTGTCCGATAGCGTGCATCAAACCAACCGTAAAGGCAAAATCCGAATTGGCCTTTACCTGCTTTGCCAGCCATTTTGCGATGACTGCGGTGTACATGCTGTAGCGCCAAAACTGTTTTAGGTCAACGCCGGGCATCGCTTTAAATCCCCCCGTCAAACCACTACTAATGACCAAGGTTCGCACTGTCATAAATCCCAGCATTAACACGGCATCATCTACCGTACCGATACTTCTCGCCGCATGATAATAAGATGAATTAGCCAATCGCAACAACTTCGCACTTAAGACTTGATCGGCAGTCAATTTTCTGACAATTTCATCTATCGAAACACTATCGTTATTAAAACTGTCGATTACTTCTTGCACTACCTTTGGAATAGTAGGCAGTGCATTTTGTTGCTGAAATAGTGAGTCGAAATTCATAGTTCATCTCCTTATGCCAATACAACACGAGCATGTCAGACGATTAGGACTAACACGACTAAATTAATTTACAAAGGCGTCTCGAAACGGACAAGGGGGGTCTTTAATTCATTTCATTTCCCCTACAAAAATAATACTCCGATAAGTACTGGAAAGGAATAACTTTTTAAGCAGTAGAAAAATAGGGCAAAACTCTTTAATTAATCAGAGCATTTTTTGCCAGTAACCAACATCAATCCATTGTTGATTCTTGAATCCGACCTGCTCAAAGTGAGCTACTTTCTTCAAACCCATTTTTTCATGTAACTTGATGCTTTTTTCGTTTGGTAAAGCGATTCCGGCAATGACAGCATGCACACCCAATGTGGCCAGCTGATCGATCAAGTTTGCGTACAAACTTGTGCCGTAGCCTTTACTGATAGAGCTTGGAGAAAGATAGATGGATATTTCGACAGAAAAACGATATGCCGACCGGGCACGCCATTTGGTTGCATAAGCATAGCCATCAACAACTCCTTCATTTTCAATAACCATCCATGGAAGAGTCTCAGTGACGTCTAATATACGACGGCTCATTTCAAAAGCGGTTACATCTTCTTCCTCGAAAGAGATACCGGTATGTTGAACATAGTGATTATAGATAGCGCATATTGCTTCTGCATCTTCGGTATTGACGGGGCGAATTTTTGACATGGAATTAATCGTCTTTAACTCCATCGATTCCCAATTCCTGGATTTTTCTGGTGATGGTATTACGGCCTATGCCCAATCGAATTGCGGCTTCATTTTTACGACCATGCGTATGTTTGAGCGCAGCCTTGATTACTATCGATTCAAAACTCCGCCCCAACTTATCAATGACCTCAGTTTCTCCTTGAGCTAACATAGCAGATGCTTCCGCTTCCAATAAACTCATCCAGTTTCCGTTTGATTGCAGATGTGTATTATTGGACGTTAAGGTAGCTCCATCGACCGCCACATTAATTGCAACCGTCTCGCGATTTTGTGATGTCAGTACTTGCACAGACGATCCATGGGAAGCTAGATCTGCGTCGGCGATTTCGGTGGACTGTGTTAAATCCTGCGGCAAATCAAAAATTTCGACGGTCTGCCCTGGAGCCATGACGGTAATCCAATTGCACAGATTCTCCAATTGTCTGACGTTTCCAGGAAATTCCAGGCCAGATAAAAAATTTAGCGCTGGTTCCGAAATGCGTTTTACTTCCACACCCAGTTGCTTGGCACTTTGATTGAGAAAAAACTTGGTAAGAATAGGAATATCTTCTCTTCGCTCACGCAGGGACGGCAAGCGCAAACGAATGACGTTCAGTCGATGATACAAATCTTCACGAAACAAGCCATCCTTCACCCTTGCTTCTAAATTTTGGTGCGTGGCAGCGATTACCCGCACGTTGGCCTTCATCGGTTGATGGCCACCAACCCGGTAAAAATGACCATCGGAAAGCACGCGCAATAACCTGGTCTGCAGATCAAATGGCATGTCGCCAATCTCATCCAAGAATAGCGTGCCGCCTTCCGCTTGTTCGAAGCGACCTCGGCGAGTCGCTTGTGCGCCGGTGAAGGCGCCGCGTTCATGGCCAAATAATTCAGACTCCAACAAATCCTTTGGAATCGCGGCAGTATTCAAGGCAATGAACGGTTGCACTGAACGCGGGCTATGCTTGTGCAATGCACGCGCGACCAACTCTTTACCGCTGCCAGATTCACCGGTGATAAGCACCGTTACATTAGACTGCGACAAGCGGCCAATCGCCCTGAACACGTCCTGCATCGCTGGCGCCTGTCCAAGAATTTCTGGCGTCTCTGCACTGCTTTGTTCTACGTTTGCTTCACGCAGGCTCTCGTCCATAGCACGCCGGATCAACTCTACCGCTTTGCCCAAATCAAAAGGCTTGGCAAGGTATTCAAAAGCCCCACCCTGAAATGCCGCAACAGCAGACTCTAGATCAGAAAACG
>JANYFV010000503.1 GCA_025359635.1 Undibacterium sp.
GAGATGAGATTATGCAGCACTTTCTGAAATCCGTCAACCCCTTCGTTTGACCGCTTGAATTCTTTACCTCAATTCAAACCCAAGGATTGCCTGCTTTCTTGCCACTTCTTTCACTTCCCATACCCGTCTGTTTCAACGGGACGCGAATCATAGCAAAGCTTCCATGCCCTTGGCAAGCCATTTGGGGGAAATAATTTAACTAATTATTTATTTATGAAATTAGCCGGGCGCTTTTCCATGAAAGCTTTCATACCTTCTTTTTGATCCTCTGTACCAAAAGCACTGTGAAATAGGCGGCGCTCGTATTGCACGCCTTCAGCGAGTGTTGTTTCGAAAGCGCGATTTACGGAATCTTTAATCATCATGATGATCGGCAAGGACATGGCGGCGATAGTAGTGGCGGCAGCCAAGGCTTCCTCCATGAGTTTCTCCAAAGGTACAATGCGAGAGACCAAACCCGCGCGCTCTGCCTCAACCGCATCCATCATACGTGCCGTTAAACACATGTCCATGGCCTTGGATTTCGAAATGGCGCGTGGCAAACGCTGTGTACCGCCAGCACCTGGCAACACGCCAAGCTTGATTTCTGGTTGTCCGAATTTTGCGTTTTCTGCTGCGATAATGAAGTCGCACATCATCGCCAGTTCGCATCCACCACCAAGTGCAAAACCAGCAACAGCAGCGATGACAGGTTTGCGGATCCTGCGGATTTGCTCCCAATTCCGCGTGATGTAATCACTCTTGTAGGCATCCATATAAGTATAGTTCGCCATAGCACCGATATCGGCACCAGCCGCAAAGGCTTTTTCGCTGCCGGTAATGATGATGCATCCTATGCCTTCATCTTGGTCGAAGGTATTCAGCGCAAAACCCAGCTCATCCATGAGTTGATCGTTCAGCGCATTCAATGCCTTAGGTCGATTTAAAGTAATGACACCAACTTTGCCTTTAGTTTCTACGATGATATTTTGATATTCCATGATTCAACTCCTGAGTTTTATATTTACACGTCAATTTTAAAAACGATACGCACTTAATTCACTGCAACACCTTGGGCAACAGAATCCACAGTGCGCCTTTTTGTTTCATTCTTCCGGCAAGTTCGCCGGCGGCATTGCCAAATCCCCAAAAAAAGTCCGCCCGGATCGCGCCACGAATTGCGCCACCAGTGTCTTGTGCCATTACCAGTCTTTGCAGAAGAGTGCTGCTATTGGGCTGCGTAGTAGAAAGAAACACTGGTGCACCCAAAGGTAAATACTGTGGATCAATCGCAATCGATCGCTGCCCGGTTAAAGGTACGCCCAGTGCTCCTTTAGGTCCAATGGACGGATTGATGATTTTTTCTTCTTTAAAGAAAACAACGCTAGGGTTTGTATTGAGTAATTCATCTTGACGGCTAGGGTTATTGCTTAGCCACTCCTTAATCCCCTGCGCCGAGGCCTGCTCCAGTTTTAATTCTCCCTTATCGACCAGATAGCGACCGATCGATTTATACGGATACCCATTCTGGTCCGCATAGGCCAAGCGCACCGTTTCGTTTGTTTCGGCTAAGTAGACCCGGCCAGAGCCTTGTATCTGCAAGAAAAAAGCATCGATAGCATCGTCAACCCAGAGCAGTTCTTTACCCGCCAAAGCTGAAAGCATCTCAGCACGTGAGGCATATGGCAGTACCTTATTATCAACCAGTCGACCACGCAAGCGCATATTTTTTAGCTCTGGATAAACACTACCAAGCTCTATCGTTAATAAATCTGGTGGCACGCGATACAGGGGCGTTTGAAAAACACCTCCGCGCTGGCGTGAGCCGCGCAACAAAGGTTCGTAATAACCGGTAATGAGACCATCATTATTGGTATCAGGAATAGCAACTTGATACGGCGTGAAAAAAGTCTCAAAAAAAGTACGGATCGCCAGATTGTCACTACTCTCAAGATCTTTCGCGATACCGCAAGGCTCCTTCCACTCTGGTTTATATCTCAACGCTGAACAAGATGCCATGAATGCTGGCCAAACCTCAGTCAATTGATCTTGCTCCCACCCAGGCAAGGCAGAAAAACTGACCGGTTTATAAATTTCCTGCCATTTTGTTGACGGTATTACTTTTGGCAAAGGCACTGGTATGGCAACTACAGATGGTTTTACGATAGGCTTTTCAATCACAACAGGTGTGGTACAAGCCGCGAATAAACCTAAGCTCAAGGCAAAGGGTAGAATTCTGGTATTGACGAAACGAATTAACATAGGAGTAAGGACAATGTGGTTATTAGCGCTAGAAGCTTGTGGGGCAACGATACTTTTTATATTTTTGGTTTGGTGGACCATGTTTTC
>JANYFV010000537.1 GCA_025359635.1 Undibacterium sp.
TTTGTACAAACCGTCTTTTTGAATACCGTAATGCTTAGGCAGATTCTCTGGTCGGAAAGCATCAATGCCGGCTGGATTATCGGCGGCGGTACGCATCAACATCTCGCGTACCATCGAGCTATCCCAAGGACGATTCATCAATTCTATCTTCGCCAACGGTGGCGACGGTGCAGCTTTGATGATGGCGATGAAATCGTCGATATTGGCCAGCGCAACTGCCAGACCTTCCAGCACATGGCCACGCTCGCGCGCCTTGCGCAATTCAAATACAGTGCGACGTGTGACTACTTCGCGGCGGTGCGACAGGAAGCATTCCAGCATCTGCTTCAAGTTCAGCAACTTAGGCTGACCGTTCACCAGCGCCACCATATTCATACCGAAGGTATCTTGCAACTGCGTCTGCTTATACAGATTATTCAAGACCACTTCTGGCACTTCACCGCGTTTAAGTTCGATAACCACACGCATACCTGATTTATCGGATTCATCGCGGATATCAGAAATGCCTTCTAGCTTCTTGTCGCGCACATTTTCAGCGATACGCTCTAGCAGAGACTTCTTGTTCACCTGGAATGGCAGCTCATCAACAATAATCGCTGTGCGGCCTTCTTTGCCATATTCTTCAAAATGCGTCTTGGCGCGCATCACCACGCGACCACGGCCAGTACGATAACCATCACGCACACCAGAAACGCCATAAATAATACCGGCGGTCGGAAAATCAGGAGCAGGGATAATTTCGATCAATTCATCAATCGTGCAATCCTGGTTACGCAACACATGCAGTGCACCGTTGATGACTTCAGTAATATTATGCGGAGGAATATTAGTTGCCATCCCGACGGCAATCCCCGAAGAACCATTGATCAGCAGATTAGGGATACGCGTTGGCAGAACCGAAGGTTCTTTTTCTTTACCGTCATAGTTCGGTACAAAATCAACGGTTTCTTTTTCGATATCGGCCAAAATTTCATTGGCAATTTTATCCAAACGACACTCGGTATAACGCATCGCCGCTGCGTTATCACCATCAACCGAACCAAAGTTACCTTGGCCATCGACCAAGGTGTAGCGCAAAGAAAAATCCTGCGCCATACGTACCAAGGTGTCATAAATTGAAGCGTCGCCATGAGGGTGATACTTACCCATGGTCTCACCGACGACACGCGCACATTTCACGAAAGGACGGTTGTAGACGTTATTCATTTCATGCATTGCGAACAAAACGCGTCTGTGCACAGGTTTTAAACCATCGCGCGCATCAGGCAAAGCACGACCTACGATCACGCTCATGGCGTAATCAAGGTAGCTCTTGCGCATTTCTTCTTCAAGGGAAATCGGGAGAGTTTCTTTAGCGAATTGATCCATTGGCAGGCCGGCAAGGGTTAATAATAGCGAAGCAACAATTGGTTAATTACCATGTTGGAATCATGCACAAAAATACCATTTCTGAACAACATTTAAAAAATGTACTCAGTGACAAGAATTTTTTAGCGTTTAACCTGCGATTCTAACACGCCTACCCTGCATCAACACCGTTTTTACAACAAGCAGACTTGCACCAAGTGTCATCTGAATGACAGCGTCAACATAGGCAACTATGATGTAATCACCGCCCAACAACGATAAAAACGATTTCCTTAAAACGAACGGAGACTTAACATGAACTTTAGAATCGCTTTGGCATGTGCAATCACGAGCCTAACGCTACCTGCGCTACCTGTTTTCGCTCAAACCGACATTCAGACAGCACCAGTCGTTCCGGCGTTACCAATAGTCGCGACACCGCCAGCAAAACCCGTTGCACCTAAACGATGTGACTTCGCGATCACACTGCAAAGTGAAGAAGCATTTGATTTCAATATAGCAGCACTCAAAAATGACGCGAGGCAAAAAATTGACAAGGACGTCATGGAAAAATTGGCGACTTGCGCCCAAGTAGACCTAATCATCGTCACCGGCCACACCGATCTCATCGGCAATCATCAAGATAATCAAAAACTGTCGGAAAAACGCGCAGATATCGTTGCTGCTTATTTAGTCAGCAAAGGAATCACTGCGCAAATAGACACAATGGGGATGGGAAAAACACAACAAATTAAAGCCTGCAACGATAAACTCGCCCATGCAAAACTAATTGAATGCCTGGCACCAAATCGCCGCATAGTGATTGAAGGACGAGGATTCGCCAAATAATGCAAAAAACATATGGGCAATGCTTGCATGTTGAAGTCTGTTGCTGGAAAACGACATAAATCACAATATGTTACTTTGTCAATTTAACAGCCCAAGTTTCAACATAGGTCTTATGGCAAAATATGAATGTAACTGTGAATGTGACACATTTGATTGACCAAAAATACTCAGACATTTAGCGTCTGAACCATGATTTACGTCATACCTGTGTCATCAAGTGCATGCTAACATCCGATTTTATGCAGTTTATCTGCGACAATCTCACCCGAGAAGAAAAATATGAAAATTTTAGTCAAACTCATTATCGCAACATCAGCCCTGGCAACTTTGTGTGCGTCAGCACAAACAATTACAGACATTAAGGCTAGAACGCCACATAGCGCCTATGTTAAAGACACTAGTGGTGTCATTGTGCGTAACCCATTCGGTCTTTGCTGGCATACAGGCTATTGGACAGCCGCTGAATCCGATGCAGTTGTCGGTTGCGATGGCGTAGTTGAAAAAATTGCTCCACCACCAGTTGTCGTCCCAGTAGCGCCACCAGTTGCCGCTCCGGTCGAAGCGCCAAAACCAGTTGCACCACCTGCACCGACTTCTGAAAAAGTCACATTCGCAGCTGATGCATTCTTTGATTTCGACAAAGCGATACTGAAGCCAGAAGCTAAAGTTAAACTCGATGACATGGCATCCAAACTCAAAGGTATCGACCTGGAAGTTGTGATTGCAGTTGGTCATACTGATTCAGTCGGCTCCGATGAATACAATCAAAAATTATCCATCAAACGTGCAGAAGCAGTAAAAGCTTATTTGGTAGGTAACGGTGGCATCCCAAATAACCGCGTTTACACTGAAGGCAAGGGCGAAAAACAACCTGTCGCAGATAACAAGACAGCGGATGGACGTGCACAAAATCGTCGCGTTGAGATCGAAGTTGTTGGCACACGTATGATAAAGAAATAAGCAAACTGCTTAAATTCAAGCAATTGAATCAAAACCCCGCTAAGGCGGGGTTTTTTATTGGCGGTTCAAGCTCAAGTATCCTAAAATAGCCGCTTCTTATAGCAATAATGCTCATCCATCACACACTCTATGAACACCTTGAACGCAGATCCGGCAGAAATCCAAAAATTTAGCGATTTGGCGCATCGCTGGTGGGATCCAACTTCCGAATTTCGCCCATTACACGAAATCAACCCATTGCGCTTGGAGTGGATAAATAATCGCACGCCATTGACGGGCAAAAATGTAATTGATATTGGCTGTGGCGGCGGGATTTTGGCTGAATCGATGGCAAAAAAAGGGGCCAAAGTAACAGGCATAGATTTATCCGACAAGGCACTTAAGGTGGCAGACTTGCATGGACTGGAATCTGGCATCACAGTTCGGTACAAAAAAATTGCAGCTGAACAAATGGCTGAAGAAGAGACCGGACAGTACGATGTTGTTACCTGCATGGAAATGTTGGAACACGTGCCCGATCCGGCATCCATCATTCGAGCCTGCTTTACACTAGTAAAGCCAGGCGGCCATGTATTTTTCTCGACCTTAAATCGCAATGCCAAATCTTACCTGTTTGCAATTATCGGAGCAGAATACCTTTTGCAAATGCTACCTAAAGGTACCCACGACTATGCAAAATTTATTACCCCGGCAGAGCTGTCCCAGGCGATCCGCAATGCAGGTTTACAGGTAGACTCAATACGTGGCATGAGCTACAACCCTATCAGCAAAATCTATTCGATGAACCAAGATACCAGCGTCAATTACTTGGTCGCCTGTAGTTGCCCGGCCTAGTCATCTAGTCAATTAATTCACCAACTCCATCGCACGTAGCTAGTGGAATCTTACTCGGCACCACTCATATGCAAACTCCAAAAGCCATTCTTTTCGACCTAGACGGCACGCTAGCGGACACCGCGCCAGACCTTGCAGCGGCTGTCAACCTGATGCGAACCCAGCGCAAGCTTCTTGCCGCACCTTATCTGAGCTTACGGCCATTCGCATCGG
>JANYFV010000558.1 GCA_025359635.1 Undibacterium sp.
CGCGCCACAGCTAGGACAAGAAACATTTTGCATGAACTGAGCTTTGTTAACCGATCAATTTTTTAAGCATTTCGGCTTTGGCGCTGTCGTAATCAGCAGCGGAAATCAAGCCCTTGTCCATCAAGCCCTTGAGTTTGCCGAGTCGGTCTTCGATAGATTCGGCCGCTGGTGCTGCCGGGGCTGCTACCGCTGCAGCGACTGGTGCCGCCGCTGGTGTAGCCATCGCGCCAACCAAGCCCTGCGTCATGACCTGGCCAAAACCCACGCCAGCCGCTAAGCCAGCACCCAAACCAGCCAGGCCACCTTCGTTTTGTGCTGCCAAAGGGATAGAGCTAGCTACTTGATATTTGGTAAAGCCGGCCATCTTGTCGGCGCTCAGGCCACCTTTCATGCCAGCAGAGATACGTTCATCCAATGCGGCTTGCAATTCTTCCGGCAAGCTGACACTACCGACATTAAATTCATCGAGTCCCAAACCATATTTCTCAAACGATTTGACCAACTCGCCTTTGATTTGTTGCGCCATTAAGGCCTGGTTAGCCGCCATATCAAGGAAGGAGACATTCGCGCCACCTAAAGAGCTCGCCATGGTCGCCAAAGTAATGCCGCGCAGCTGTTCTTCAACATCATCGCGCGTGTAGATATCGCGCGTGCCGCTGATTTCAGTGAAGAATTTTTTTGCATCCGCAATGCGATACGAATACATACCGAAGGCGCGCACCCGTATCATGTCAAAATCTTTATCGCGAATGGTGATCGGTTGTACCGTGCCCCATTTGCGCCCGGTCTGGATGCGCGTGCTAAAGAAATACACATCGGATTTAAACGGGGAATCAAACAGCTTGTCCCAGTTTTTAAGGTTGGTCAGCAAGGGCAAGTTATTCGTCGTGAGCTTGTGATTGCCCGGACCAAACACATCGGCAACTACACCTTCGTTAACAAAGACCGCGACCTGCGATTCACGTACCGTCAACATACCGCCATTTTGAATTTCAAAATCCTGCATAGGAAAACGCCATGACAACACACCTTCCGTGTCTTCATTCCATTGTAAGACGTCAATAAACTGCTTCTTAATAAATGATCCAAAACCCATGATGTTCTCCAAAGAGGTAAAAAGTGTATTCGAGAAAGATAAAAAGCGGGCGCCTATGAAATACAAGCCGCGTTAACTGCACCGACCGCTAATGAGATCGCCCCCATCAAACCACCAAAGGCAGTATTGCCCGATTCAATATGGTCTTTCGACATTCGTAAGACTTTAGTGGTCACCGCATACACTAACAGTTGCACCACCATGGCGCCAGCAGCCCAGGCGACAAATTCGCGGTAATCGGCAGTATGAATTACCGCTGAGGCGATGGTCAGCGAGAAGCCGATCAGAGCACCACCTAGCGATAGAGCAGCGGCATTGTTACCCTGTCGTATCAAGAGAAACTCATCGAGCGGTGTCACTGCCGTATAAACCCACAAAAAAATGGCGATCAATCCAGTGGCCAGAACTAAATGTAATAGATAATTGCTGATTGCTTGCATGGTGTCCTCGTAGAAAGAAGCTTACCCAAATGACATTGAGAAAGTATACTAGTCCAAAAGAGGGCCTATGAACAAAAAAATTTTAATTCTTTCGGTATTTGTGGTCGCTTCCTGCGGCCTGGCGTATGAGCTGATCGCCGGTGCCTTATCGAGCTACCTGCTGGGCGATTCCATCCTGCAATTCTCCACCATCATCGGTTGCTACTTGTTTGCCATGGGCGTTGGTGCGCATTTTTCCAAATTTGTGAAAGAGGAAGAAGTCTTATCGCGTTTCGTCGATATCGAACTGGCGGTCGGCTTGATTGGTGGCGTCTCTGCCGCTTTATTATTTTTGACGTTTTCCTGGATGTCGGCACCGTTCCGGATTTTGCTGTACGTATTGGTGTTTATGATCGGTGCTTTGGTCGGGATGGAAGTGCCCTTGGTCATGCGCGCATTGAACGCGCGCGATACCGCTTTCAATGAACTAGTGAGCCGCGTGCTGACCTTTGATTACTTGGGTGCATTGGCGGTGTCATTGCTGTTTCCATTAGTGCTGGCGCCTTATCTAGGTCTGGCGCGCACCGGTTTTTTATTTGGCATGCTCAATGTCGCGGTGGCCTTGTGGACTATCCATGTTTTTCGTGCTGAATTGAGCAATGCAGGCAGTCGTCTGCTACGTGCTTGCGCTGTGATGTGTTTTTTAGTATTCGGTTTTGCCATGTCAGATCGCCTGGTCGCATGGGGCGAGCATGGCTTGTTTGGCGACGAAATTGTGTTCACCACCACCACGCCATATCAACGTCTGGTGATTACCCATTGGAAGGATGATCTGCGCCTGTATATCAATGGCAATCTGCAATTTTCTTCGCGTGATGAATACCGCTATCACGAGGCGTTGGTGCATCCTGCCTTGCAGGCGCTGCCATGGGCCAAATCAGTCTTGATACTCGGTGGCGGCGACGGCCTGGCCTTGCGCGAAGTTTTGCGTTATCCGAATATCCAACATGTCACCTTGGTTGATCTCGATCCTGCCATGACCACGGCGTTTACCCAACGTGAAGAATTGGTCAAGCTCAATCATGGCTCGTTCAGTGATCCACGAGTAAAAGTGATTAATGCTGATGCCGCCATCTGGCTGCAAAATAATGATGACGTGTTTGACGCAGCTATCGTCGATTTTCCCGATCCATCCAGTTTTGCGCTCGGCAAATTGTATTCAGTGCCGTTTTATGGCCTGGTCAAAAAACACATCGCCGCCACCGGTTTGATGGTGGTGCAATCGACCTCGCCATTTTTTGCGCCACATGCATATTGGACGGTTGATGCCACCTTGCGCGAGGTTGGTTTGCGCACTTATCCGTATCACGTATATGTGCCCTCGTTTGGTGAATGGGGCTTTGTCCTGGCCTCGCCGCAACAGGCGTACACGCCACCGACCGAATATCGTTTGCCGATGCGCTACCTGAATCTTGAAACCACACGCGAGATGTTTATTTTCCCGCCCGACATGCAACGCAAACAGATGGCGCCGAATCGCTTGAATACCCAATCGTTGGTGCATGAGTTTGAGCAAGACTGGCGTCAGGTGATACGTTAATGCAGCGCAGATCGTTCCTGGTGTGGTCGGCAGCGACTGGTGCAGCGGCGCTAGGCAGTTATGCCGGATTCAATCGCTGGCAAGAGATCGACACGGCGGTAAATTATCCCGGCCGTGCCGAAGGGCATTTTTTACGCGATCATAAAAGCTTGCCGGAACCATCTGAGGTGATCGACACCGATGTCGTTATTCTCGGTTCCGGTATCGCAGGTCTCACCGCCGCCTGGAAGCTAAATAAAGAAGGCAAACAGGATTTCCTGATGATCAGCGGGCCGCAATTGTATGGCAACGCGGCGGGCGGTCATTTCGGTGATCTGGCCTACCCTACCGGTGGCCACTATTTGCCGCTGCCCTCGCCAGAATCCGTGCATGTGCGCGAGATTCTCAGCGACCTGGGCATCATTCAGCGCAATCCGTTTAGCGAGAAACCTTATTACGATGAACGCTTCATTTTGCATGGGCCGGAAGAACGTTTGCTGATCAATGGACAATGGCAAGATGGCTTTGTTCCCACGCATGGTGTGCCAGCGGCGGAACTCGCCGAGCACAAGCGTTTTTTTGCCGAGGTCGAACGGCTGCGGGTCTTAAAAGGCAACGATGGCAAACGTGTTTTTGTCTTCCCTACCGCGCTATCATCGAGCGATCCGGAATGGCAAGCGCTGGATCGCATCTCACTAAAAACCTGGCTGGAACAAAACGGCTACCGCGCCCCTAGCCTGCACTGGTATCTCAACTATTGCTGCCGCGATGATTACGGCACGCGTTACGACAAAGTCTCGGCCTGGGCTGGTTTGCATTACTACTGCAGCCGCTGGGGCCAGGCCGAAAACGCCGGCAATGGCGCCTGGTTAACCTGGCCAGGCGGCATGCATCCGGTGGCAGAAGCGATGGATAAAGCCGCTGGTGCCCGACGTAAAAACGGCACAGCGGTCTCGCTGAAAACTACCGCAGCCGGTGTTGAAGCCCTGTGTTTTGACATCGTCGATGGTGTAGCAAAAACCTATCTGGTGCGTGCCAGAAAAGCCATCTGTGCCATGCCGCTGTACGTTGCTGCGCGCGTGGTGCGCGAGATCAAGCAATACGGCTTTGATCCCAAAATCCACACACCGATTTATGCGCCATGGATGGTGGCAAATTTCCTGATGAAAGATTTTCCGCAAGAACGGCCAGACGCGCCGCTGTCGTGGGATAACGTGGTGTATCAGGAACCCGGTCTGGGTTACGTGGTTTCTACCCATCAGGACATACGCGTAACGCCACCAGCTAAAACCGTCTTCAGCGCCTATGTAGCATTATCCGACCGCAGCCCGGAAGCAGCGCGAAAATGGCTGGACAAGGCCAGCCCGGAAGAATTGCTCACATTAGCCAGCACGGATCTAAAAACTGCCTACGGCTGGAAATTCGCGCCCTGCGTAGAACGGGTGGATATCACGCTACGCGGTCACGCCATGGCCGCACCACTACCTGGCTTTCGCAGCAATTCGGGATTGAAAGCGCTGCGCGAACACAACGGCTCTATCCTGTTCGCCCATGCCGATCTGTCGGGATTTTCAGTGTTTGAAGAGGCTGCCTGGTGGGGTTATCGGGCGGCGACTTTGGCTTTGGTTTGATGGATTTTTACAAAGCTTAGGATACGCATTCACGTCATTCCCGCGCGGGCGGGAATCTAGCTCGTTCACCACGCGTAGCGTCAATATTGGTGTGCTTCGTACAAGAGATAGCTACTGGATTCCCGCCGACGCGGGATTGACGAAAATAGATTTAATCTGAGGACGCGAGCCCAGTGGACTATCTTCATGTTTATAAAAAAGTGGTGGGCGACTGGTCTGCGGATTATACAAATGCGGTTGCTGCGTTAAGCTCAGATCTTGATTTTCTGAGGCGTTTTCAAGAAAATCGTCAAAAACGCTCACTCAGGCCTATCCAATTTAGTCGACAACAAAATCGTCGAAAATGTATCGACTACGCCTTTGATCAAGCGCATTTTGTCGATCGCCGCGTCTAGCTCGTGGGTGGATTCTGTCGATAGCATGGCGCACAGGTCGTAGCGGCCGCTGACGGTGTATAGCTTGATGATTTCGTGACGTTTGGCGAGCGCGCGCATGATATCTGGCTCTTGTTTTGTATCGATAGAAATCAAGACCATGGCGCGGATGTTTGACCTTGATTTATTGACGGTAACGTCTACTGTATAACCAGTGATGACGCCACTGTCTTCCAGTGCCTTTAAGCGAAGTTGCGCGGTGCTGCGAGCGCAGCCTAATGCTTTGGCTAGCTTGACGATGGGCAAGCGGGCATTGACCTTGAGCAGGTCGATGAGCTGGCGATCTAGCGTATCCAATGGTGCTGACATGGTCTTTTCCGACATTTTGTTTGAACGTCATACATTATGACTGATTTTGATGCAATATTTCAGGCATGTTGTGAGTTTGTGACGGCAGAACTCGCCTTTACACTGTCGTCATCTGCCCTCAATCACTTAAGGGCGCCGATTGTAGACATCGCCACCCTCGAAAGGGCACATCATGGACCAGAAAGTCGAATTTAATCCTACCAAGAAACTTCTCACACGTGCAGAGCTCGATGCTTACGATCCTGAATCTGAAACCTGGCAGAAACAATTCAGCCGTCGCTACGAACATCATTCTGAACTCTTTAATGTGCTCAACAACGTTGAGAACGTCAACGAAACGGTGTACAAGAAATTCGCCATTGCAATTTCTCCTTACATGGTGAAATTGATGGACAAAGATGATCCAAATTGCCCTATCCGTTTGCAATACATGCCTTCGCATCATGAAGAAACTATTCCTGGCTTTGCGACTTCTTTAGACCAGTTAGGCGAAGAAGGCGACACGATTCCGGGTACTAGCGTGGTGCATCGCTATCCACGCCGTGTGCTGTTTCTGGTATCGAATACTTGTGCCACTTTGTGCCGTTTCTGCACCCGCAAGCGTATGGTTTCCCAGCCCGATGGTGTCGTCGCAAAAGATGAAATTGAAGCTTCAATCGACTACATCGCAAGTAACCCTGAGATTGATGACGTCTTGTTGTCTGGTGGCGATCCTTTGACATTCTCTGATGAACGTCTCGATTACATTTTGGGCGAATTGCGCCGTCGCGCTCCACACGTACGTTTCTTGCGTATGGGTTCACGGATGGTGGTGCAGATCCCTACTCGTATTACACCAGAGTTGTGTGCCATTCTCGAAAAACACCGCGTGCAAATGATCAATATCCATATTGGTCATCCAAAAGAAATCACGCCATTGCTGCGCCAACGCGTCAAGATGATACAAAAAGCCGGCATCATGATGGGTCTGCAAACAGTCTGTCTTAAAGGTGTGAATGACGACGTGATGGTGATGCGTGATTTGTTTATGCAATCGATAGAAATGGGCGTACGTCCTTACTATGTGTATTCCACCGATATGGTCGAAGGCGCGGCACATTTCATCGTGCCACATCACCGCATGATTGAGCTGTACGAAGGTTTGCGTGGTTGGATCAGCGGCCCCGCTGTGCCAACTTTTGTGGTCGACGGTTTGGGTGGTTTGGGCAAGTTGCCTATCATCCCTACCTATGTTCATGAAGAAGTTCTGCCAGACGGTACGGGTACCACAGTCAAATGCCGTAATTACAAGGGCATGACGATAGATATGCCAGGGCTCGGCGAAAATTATAGTTTGCCTACGCGCAGCAACTAAAACTTTTCGCCGCAGAGGCGCAGAGGACGCAGAGGGAAAACAAAAGATTTCCTGATTTTTACAAAGCTTAGAATACGCATTAACGTCATTCCCGCGCAGGCGGGAATCTAGCTGGTTCACTACGCGTAGCGTCAATATTGGTGTGCTTCGCACAAGAGATAGCTACTGGATTCCCGCCGATGCGGGAATGACGACAGTAGATTTAATCTGAGCTTTG
>JANYFV010000560.1 GCA_025359635.1 Undibacterium sp.
GAAGTCGGTGAACAGCTCGGTCGTTATATACGCCTGACCAACTATTGCTCGGGCCTGTGTATGCCAGAGATCGCCGCGATGGGCGCGATAGAACGTCTCGATATGATGCTCAACGATTCTATGTACGGGATTATTTTCCGCGACATCAATATGAAGCGCACCTTCATTGATCAATTTTTTTCACGTATGGTGAATGCCTACGCCGGCATCATCATCAATACCGGTGAAGATAATTACTTGACCACCGCTGATGCGTTTGAAGCTGCCCATACTGTGTTGGCATCGCAATTGATCAACGAGCAGTTTGCGTATTTGTCCGGTCTTAAGCCTGATCAAATGGGCCTGGGTCATGCGTTTGAAATTCATCCGGAACTGGAAAACGGCTTCCTGTGGGAAATGGCGCATGCGCAATTGGTGCGCCAGGTCTTCCCGGATGCGGCACTCAAGTACATGCCACCGACCAAGCACATGACGGGGAATATTTTTAAAGGTCAGGTTCAAGACACCTTATTTAATATCGTCAGCACCGTCACGAATCAAAATATTCACTTGCTAGGGATGATGACAGAAGCGATTCATACACCGTTTATTCAAGATAGGTTCATCGCGATTCAAAATGCGAAATATGTCTTCGGCACCATGAAAGATCTGCATTCAGAAATCGAATTCAAATCTGGCGGCCTGATCGAAACACGTGCGCAAACTGTGTTGGCCGAGACCGAAAGCATTTTGGCTGACATTGAGAAAGTCGGTCTGGCAGCTGCGATTGGCACCGGCACGTTTGCGGAAATCTCGCGTACCCCAACCGGTGGTAAAGGCTTGGCTGGCGTGATCAGCAAAGCGGCGGATTATTACAATCCTTTCCCGCATTTGATGCTGCCTGCGGCTAATTAATTGGAGACCAATATGAGCACTATCTTGAGCACAATCGTGAGCACAAACACAGACGTAACGATGGCGGATTTGAAGAAGCCAGAACAGTGGGTAAAACCTTACGGCGACACCATGAACGATGGCCGCGTACAAGTCTCATTCACACTGCCAGTCGCTCTTGACGAAACTTCCAAAGAAGGCGCCAAGCGATTAGCTTTGCTGATGGGGCTGGAAGAACCGGCGGTGGTTCACTCTGAAGATATGGGCAAGGGTTTTAGCTTTTACGTGGTGTATGGCCAATGCAAGCATCAGGTCGATTTGTCCAGTTTCCAGGTAGTTAAGCCTGAATACGAAACCATGGATAAAGACGCGATCAACGCCCTTATCGCTGAAAAAATGGGCCGTCGCATGGTAGTCATCGGCGCCTGTATCGAGACCGATGCACACACGGTTGGTATCGACGCTATCATGAACATGAAAGGCTACAACGGCCACAAAGGTTTAGAGAGCTATCACGAAGTGCGCGCCATCAATATGGGGGCGCAGGTCGATTCTGAAGAGCTGATTGCCCGCGCGATTGAAGAAAAAGCCGACGTGATTTTGGTCTCGCAGATCGTCACGCAAAAAAATATTCACCTCGATAATCTAACCAAACTTTCTGATTTATTGGAAGCAGAAGGTTTGCGTGACAAAGTGATCCTGGTCGTCGGCGGCCCACGCATCAGCCACGAATTGGCGAAAGAGTTAGGTTACGATGCAGGCTTTAGTACCAAGTCTTATGCAGAAGATGTCGCATCATTTGCGATTCATGAATGGATTAAACGGAAGGCAGCATAATGGAAGACTTGTCGAAATTTACTAGCCTGATACGTTTGCGTTTGGGTTCGCACGATGCGCATTATGCCGGAAACTTGGTCGATGGCGCCAAGATGTTAAATTTGTTTGGTGACGTCGCCACAGAATTATTGATACGCAGCGATGGCGATGAAGGCCTGTTTGTTGCTTACGACAATGTGCAATTCATGGCACCGGTGTACGCCGGTGATTACATCGAGGCAACAGGGCGCATCGTTGCGATGGGCAAAACTTCACGCAAGATGGAATTTGAAGCGCGCAAGGTGATCGCACCGGCACGTATTGCAGGGCAAGTTTCGGCGGCTGATGTCTTGGCTGAACCTATCGTGGTGTGCAAAGCTTCCGGCACTTGTGTGGTTACACTCGAATGCCAGCGTATCAAACGTTAAGAGAATAAGTCATGGAAAAACTCATCATCACGGCCGCCCTAAGTGGTGCCGAAGTCACCCGCGAACAGCAACCGGCTTTGCCGATCACACCAGATGAAATCGCTGACGCAGCCTTCGAATGCGCCAAGGCCG
>JANYFV010000583.1 GCA_025359635.1 Undibacterium sp.
TGGTCATTATTCGGTGGCTGGTGAATCCGTTTATGATCACCCTTTCCAATGGGGCAGTAAGCGCACCGGACCTGATCTGGCGCGTGTTGGTGGGCGTTATAGCGATTCGTGGCACAAAGATCATCTGAATGATCCACGTTCGGTGGTTCCTGAATCGAATATGCCGGCTTATTCGTGGTTGGTGAAAGCTAAATTAGATCCGGCTGATGTTGCGCCAAAAATGCGAGCGATGAAGACTTTAGGTGTGCCATATACCGACCAGCAAATTGCTGAGGGCTCCGCCGAATTGGCCGATAAGACTGAACTAGATGCGTTGGTTGCGTATTTGCAGATCCTAGGCACAGCAATCAAGAACAAAAATTAAGGTCTCGACATTAGATTGTTAGGAGGTAAACATGAATTTCACAATACTCAGCAGCATAGTTACGGTGATTAGTATGGTGGTTTTTATTGGCATTCTTTATTGGGCTTTTAGTGCAAAAAATAAGGCGCGCTTTGAAGAAATAGGGCGGATGCCAATTGATAACGAGGATGGAAATTAGTCATGGCAGATTTTTTTAATGAGGCATGGAGTATCGCAATTGCGATAATTGTCCTGATCAGTATAGCCGCGTGTGGTGTATTGCTTTGGTCGCAATCTAAAGTCAAGGTGAAAGTCGGCACCGACGGAAAGCCTTTGCCTGCAGAAACCACCGGACACGTCTGGGACGGTAACTTGATGGAGCAAAATAATCCATTGCCTGGGTGGTGGAAGTGGTTGTTTTATTTAACCATTATTTACGCTGTCGGTTACCTTGTCGTGTACCCAGGTCTAGGCAGTATGCAAGGTAGCTTTGGCTGGAGCCAGGCCGGTGCCTATGAAAAAGAGATCAAGGATGGCGAGGCACAATATGGCCCGATTTTCAATAAATTTCTGGCCATGGATATTCCTACAGTTGCTAAGGACGAACAGGCCCGTGAAATTGGCCAAAGATTGTTCTTGAATACCTGCGCGCAATGTCATGGATCTGACGCACAAGGTGGCAAAGGCTATCCGAATTTGACCGACAGCGACTGGTTGTATGGGGGAGATCCTCAAACGATTAAGACCACGATTCTCGATGGTAGGCATGGTCAAATGCCACCGATGGCCGCTGCAGTTGGATCAGATGATGATGTCAGGAACGTCGCCAACTATGTGATGAGTTTATCTAATTCTGCGCACGATCCTATTAAAGCGGCATTAGGTAAAGCCAAATTTGCTGCGTGTGGCGCATGTCACGGCGCTGATGGCAAAGGTAACCAGGCATTAGGGACGCCCAATCTGACAGATAAAATATGGCTATATGGCGGCGGTGTCGATAACGTGATGGAAACCATCAATAAAGGTCGCAGCAACCAAATGCCTGCGCATAGAGCTTTATTGAGTGATGCAAAGGTACACTTGTTGACAGCCTATGTTTGGGGTTTGTCGAATAGCAGCGCAGGGATGGTTAAAGTTGATGCGGGTGCGATAAAATAAACTGTCAGTTTGATAGTTGATCCACATACGTCACATGACGATGTCATGAAGTCGTCATGACATCGTAAGTAAAGTGTCCGGGAAATAGATTTTCGTGGCAATATTTTTTGGGATTCAAGTGAAAATAATACCAATAGTTCAGGTGCCGATTGAAGAAATAGAAATGGCTTTGTTTGAGGAGCGTAAGAATATTCATCCTCGATCACAAAAAGGCTGGTTCAGTTCCTGGCGTTGGGTTTTGGTATTCTTCACTCAAATTCTATTTTATGGCGCTGTCTGGCTCCCTTGGAATGACAGGCAGGCGGTGTTGTTTGATCTTGTTACCCGTAAATTTTATATTTTTGGTCTAGTACTGTGGCCGCAGGATTTTATCTATCTTGCAGTTTTACTCGTTATTTCTGCGTTATCTTTGTTCTTGTTTACCGCGATCGCAGGGCGCCTATTTTGTGGCTATGCCTGTCCACAAACGGTGTATACCGAAATCTTCATGTGGATAGAAAAGAAGATAGAAGGGGAGCGCAATGCCCGCATCAAACTTGATGCCTCGCCGATGTCGCTTCGTAAATTTAATTTGAAGTTTATTAAACATAGCTTGTGGCTCGTGTTGGCGCTTTGGACGGGGTTTACGTTTGTTGGTTACTTTACCCCGGTTCATACTCTTGCAGAAGAAGTGTTCTCTTTTTCCTTAGGCCCCTGGGAAACATTTTGGCTTTTATTTTATGGTTTTGCAACATACGGCAATGCAGGTTTCATGCGAGAGCAAGTCTGTAAATACATGTGCCCGTATGCGCGCTTTCAAAGTGCCATGTTTGATAAAGACACTCTGATCGTTACCTATGATGCCGAGCGTGGAGATCCGCGTGGTTCACGAAATAAAAAAATCGATTTTAAAGCACTGGGTTTAGGT
This sequence comes from Undibacterium sp., assembly GCA_025359635.1. Classification (GTDB taxonomy): domain Bacteria; phylum Pseudomonadota; class Gammaproteobacteria; order Burkholderiales; family Burkholderiaceae_D; genus Undibacterium. The sequence continues at coordinate 2,409 of JANYFV010000583.1, forward strand.
GCTTGCGTTGATTGCGAAATTTGCGTTCAGGTTTGTCCTACCGGCATTGATATCCGGAACGGCTTGCAATATGAATGTATTGCATGTGGTGCCTGTATTGATGGTTGCGATCAGGTGATGGATAAAATGGGCTACGAACGCGGGCTAATTCGCTACACGACAGAACATGCGTTGGTTCGGAAATTAGATAAGAAAGCGATGTGGCGCAGAGTGTTTCGACTGCGCACGTTGATTTATTGCGGTATTTTGAGCCTCATAATTTTAGTTGCTGCGGTTTCACTTGCGTATCATGTACCCTTGAAAGTAGATGTAATTCGTGATCGAAGCATGCCAAAAATCACAGAGAATGGCGCGATAGAAAACGTCTACAGACTTCAAATTATGAATACGCAGGAAGTTGCGCATACTTATCAGATTTCGGTCAAAGGTATTGCAGGCGCAGTTATTGTGAACGAGTCAAATGTCGATGTGAAATCTGCTTCGGCAGTAGCGTTTCCCGTCAGAGTACGTATTCCCGCAGGTGCTGCTGAAACAGGCTCTAATCGCATACGTTTTGTTGTTAAGGATATGAGTGCGCCAAAAATAGTAGTGACAGAAAAAGCAGTATTTTTAGTACCCAAATAGGAAGAATATGAATTCAAGTTTGCTGTCACAAAAAACCAAGAAAGATCTTTGGTACAAAGAGCCATGGTTGTTATTGGTTGTGGGTGGGCCTTTAATAGTCGTCTGCGCCAGCATTTTTACAGGTGCACTGGCTTGGCACGGCTCTGATAAAGTAGTCGCTGAGGATTATTACAAACAAGGTTTAATGATTAATAAGGATCTACTACGCGATGCCAAAGCGAGAGAGTTGCAATTGTCTGCATCCATTAGCCTTGATCTCGCGGCGAACCGACTAAAAATGTCCGTCTTAGCCAATAAAGAATTACCCGATACTGTGCAGGTGAGTCTGGCTAGTTCTGGCGGAAGAACATCGTCAGTGAGTGAGGTTATTCGGCGCTTGCCGATGAAACAGATCAGGCCAGGAGAATATGAAGGTGACATGAATGCGGCTTCTAATTTTTCTCTAGCGTCAGTAAAATTGCTGCATGTAAAAGTTGAGACCACGGAGTGGCGCTTAACTGGCGACTGGTTTGACCCTGAACAAAGGCTGGCGCATCTTACCGCAGCAAAATAGGCGCACTTCCTTAGTTGACTTGATTGAATTCTATTCGAAGAGGCAAGATTTGGAACATCAACAAACACATCCTACTGCGAGCAAGCCAGTTTTACGCACTATGTTAATGGTAGTGCTGTGGCCGGCATTTTTGATGGCATGTGTTGCGACAGGTCTTTTCTTTAGTCTGGTCGATCCAATGGAATTGATTGTCCTCGATCAACGTGTACAGGTAAATATTCTCGGTGCATATACTATCGGTTTTTTCGTATTTTGGATCTTGGGCATTTTGTCCAGTGGATTGACCGCATTGCTCGTGCAAAAAATACGATAAAAGCTTATTTTTATACGCGGTCAAAGCCGTTTCCAGGATGATTACACTACCACTCGCTCTTGCCGCAATGACCGCCGGCCTGGTTGGCGGAGTGCACTGCGTTGGTATGTGTGGTGGTATTTCTACGCTCCTGTCTCATGCCCCTCCTAGTAACAAAGTCATTGCTATTCATAGTGGGTCTGAGCCTCTAAACGCTACTTCCTCCGGTAACTATCGTCATCAGATCTTATTGCAAGGCGGCCGTTTATTGACCTACATGCTGATCGGTATGTTGTTCGGTGGAATAGGGACGGCGGGTATGCAATTTAAGCCTTATTTGCCAGTGCAAAAAATTCTATTTGTCATAGGAAATCTCGCTCTTGTAATGCTAGGCTTGCATTTGCTCGGGCTGACATTTGCAGCATCGCTACTGCGAAAAATATCTGGACCCATTTTGCAATTTGGTCATTCGTTGATGCCGGCCATTGCATATGGCAGGCGCCATCCATTTTTGCTGGGGATGAGTTGGGGTTGCTTGCCGTGTGGCTTACTTTATGGCGTTGCGCCATTCGCCTTACTCTCAGGCGATGCGCTCTCTGGCGCGATCTTGATGCTGTTGTTTGGTTTAACTGCATTGCCGCATTTGTTGTTCACACAAACTTTGCTAGGTCGCGGTCGTTCAGGTCAATTTGCAGCATATTTCAGATTGGCAAGCGCATGTTGCCTGATATTGATAGGCTTGTTTGGCTTATGGTATTTTGACATGAAAAATATGCCGGATTTCTTATGTGTAACTCCTGCTACATAAGAATTTGCTAAGTTCAAGCATTAATATCAATGAGCGTTCCCAGTACTTCATCTGCAGCTTTGACGATTTGCACAGAAAATTCAAAACCAGTTTTGTATTGAATCGAGTTGACCAATTCTGTTGACAGGTCGGTGCCGCTTGCCTGGGGGGGGAGAGTTGCTGGCGTTATAGAACCAGATGCAGAGTTAGATGCAGCGCTGCCATTTTGACTAATGTTGACGACAACCCCGCCAGCAGGTGCTTCTTGAAACTGCGCTTGTTCTACTTGAAAACCCGATGAATTAGCATTGGCAATATTATGGGATGAACTATCAAGTGCTCGTTGATAAGCTCTTAAACTTGTTAATCCTATGTTAAGTGCAGACCCAGACATGGCAGGCTCCTTTCAATCTCTATGGCTTTAGCTTACACCGGATTGCCTCAATTTTCTTTACTGTTACAATTTTATTGCGCATCTGTACTTGTTGATAACGGTAACTTAATTTCTAAATGTGTTCCTTCGCCAAGCGTACTGGTAACAGTAAATTCCCCATGCATCGCTTTGATTCGTTCGCGCATTCCTACTAAGCCGAATGAGCGTGTTTTCTTCATGTCTTCCTCGTCTATGCCGCGCCCGTTATCGCGAATGCTAAAACTGATTGAGGATGCATCTCGTTGAAATTCGATTTGTACTTCGCTGGCGACCGCGTGACGTGCGACGTTGGTCAAAGATTCTTGTATCACTCTAAATATCGCAGTGCTATGTGCATCATCGAGGGTCAGTTGCTCTTCATCTGCGATCAATTCACAATCAATCTGATGCCGGTTCGAGAAGTCCTTCTGCAGGGTTTTTAACGCATAGAACAGACCACCTTCATCTAGTGCTCTTGGTCGTAAATCACTTGCGATACGTCGTAAGGTTGTAATCGACGTGAGGATTAACTGATCCATGCTACGGACAGTTTTTTGAGTTTTTTCAGTGAGTAAGCTATCTCTTTGCAATAACGAGAGATCCATACGCAAGGCCGCAAGAAGTTGCCCCAGGTCGTCATGCAATTCCCGCGCAATATGTTTGCGCTCTTCCTCCCTGATGCTTTGTAATGCCGTCGATAATTGACTGAGTTGTGTGTGATACTGCGCCAATTTATCTTTAGCAATTTTGCGTTCAGTAATATCACGGAAGATGACAGTGTAAAATCGTTCGCCATTTTCTAGTGAGCTGGAAATGGATGCCTCTATGGGAAATTCCGTGCCGTCCGCACGTAATCCGGTGACATAAAAATCTTCAAAGCTTGACCCCATTCTACGTTTGGTAGCGCCAGTGGCACCGAAATTATTCACATGCTCGCCGTGGTTTTTTCTGTGGCGACTAGGGATCACAAGGTCAAGCGACTCGTGTTGAAGAGCTTCAACGGTATAGCCAAACATTGTGGCAGCGGCTGGATTGATGACAACAATTTTTTGCATCTTATCGACGGTAACGATGCCATCAATAGCTGTCTCGATAATGCCTGTGAGACGTTTTTTTTGTAGCGAGAGTTCATCGGCTGTTGCATGCAAATCTACATTCGCATTGGCTTGCGTGATGGTTAGCGCATGCTGATTAATGGCAAGCTCACTACGATAGAGGGCCAATGCAGCCAATAGTTGGAAAATGTGTCCGGTCAATACTAACTGCTCTCTGTTTTCAAATCCCGAAAGTAAAGATGTATTACTCAGAATAAGGCCTAGAAACACTGAAAAGAGCAGCGCGATCCAGAGTATCTGTCGTATTTTCTGAGTAGATTTATGCGTCATAAAAGAAGCTGTTTTTTGGTTCGATGATTAATCATTATAGGTGATTCCATTTCTTAAACATCAGTGTCGTTATGTGTTTTTACCCGAAGACCTAGAGATAAAAATATAAAAGCACCCGGATCGGATGCTTTTATCTGCGCTAATGCGAATGTGCACTTAGTGTGACATGAACACTGGAACGGTCATGCTTTCCAAGACAGTTCTCGTCACTCCACCCATAATCATTTCACGAAGGCGTGAATGACCATAACCGCCCATGACGATCATGTCGCTGTCAAGATCATGCGATAGTGAGAGTAAGGCATTGCCGATGTCGGTTGAAGTTTTATGGACAGACACCTCCACCTTAACTCCATGTCGCGCTAAAAATAATGCAATATCCGCACCTGGTTGTTCGCCATGTGCATCTGGTTGCGCCTTAGAATTGAAGATCGCCACTTGCACAATATCAGCACGTTTCAATAGCGGAATCGCGTCTGTCACCGCACGGGTAGATTCTCGACTGGCGTCCCAAGAAATTAAGGGCCGCTTGGCTACTGTTGTAACGTCACTTGTATAAGGAATAATCAGCACAGGGCGTCCCGCGTTCATCACGATGTATTCGGGGAAGTCTGGTAACACTGATGGAGAAGGTTCATCGCGATTAGTCTGGCCAAGTACCACCAGATCACTATATCGTGCTTGCAAGCCGATACCTCCACCTGCTTCATCATTGGCAATGGCGCTCTCGTAAGATGAAAGGCCGAGCTCACTCACAGTCTTGTTAAAATTTGTGGTCGCTTTCTCCGCGCGTTCGCGTAGGAAATTGAGATGAATGGTTAAATTTGGATCGCTGGCACTTATATTGCCGTCTTGATAGATGAAGCGTGAAACACCCGTCACAGCAGTGCCAATAAGATGAGCACCATCTAGCATGGCGATTTCAGCCGCGATTTTTATCCGAAAATTTGAGCGACTGGTTTCATCTACATGGACTAGTACCGTTTTATATGACATGTTTTTCTCCCTGGGCTATCAATGAGAATGACTTGCTATGGGCTGCACCCTAAGGCGCACCTTATCATAAGATTAATTGAGCGCAGGTGCAATGTCTTTGCTCCATTGAGGCAATAAATTCTTGCCGACCAACGCTGAAACTCTTTCGCTTACCTGTTCGGTCATTTTCTTGCGCGATTTTGCCGGTGGGAGTCTGCGTAAGGTTTTCAATGCCTGAGGATCAATAATACCGATCTCTCTTTGATCTACCGTAATGAAACCAAGCTCGTTAAACGCTGAGAGGGTGCGGCTCACGGTTTCAAGCGTTAATCCAAGATAACTGCCGATTTCGTGGCGCGTCATTCTTAAGTTGAATATTTTGCCGGAATATCCTAATTGACCAAAACGCTCGGCCAGATTGGTCAAAAATCTGGCCACTTTTGCTTCTGCACTCAAAGCACTCAGCATACCTATCATGATTTGTTCACGCACCAATTCGCGGCTCATGACGCTAAACATAGCCAGCTCAAGTTCTGCATAGGTACGACCCAAGGCCGAAAATGTTTTATAGGGCAAGATGATAATGTCGCAATCAGACAGCGCTACGGCTTCAGATGCGTGATGCTCGGCATGGATGCCGTCAATTCCTAACAGATCACCTTTCATGGGAAAACTAAGCACCTGTTCGCTGCCGTATTCGTCAATCAACACGGTCTTTAAAAAACCCGAATTCACGATAAAAAGAGAATCAAAATGTTGGCCAATGGTGTGAATTCTTTGACCCGCTTTAAAGCGCACATGCTGAAATAAAGCCTCTTCATCATGAGAGCAATTTGGGGCGGGGATTTTGAGTAAATTGCAGATGTCCGTTAGATTTGACCACAAATTACCCTGACAGCGCCATCCCGCTTCGTTCGATAGGACTGGAAACATCTTTTGCGTACGTTCTGCAGAAAAGCTGCCAGGAAGTACGGGCGTTGAGCATGAAGACATAGTGATCCCCTTTTAGATAGCCATTAAGTTAATTTAAATTCGCGGTAGATGATGAACTTTGCCAGTCGTGAAGAATGCAAGGAATTTGTTCAAAATCAGTAGATTTGTCCAGGAAGTTGTCTGCGCCTGCACGTAATGCCTGTAGCCGATTTGCGTCAGTCGAATGGTTAGTGAGAACAACAACTTTGATTTCGGGCATATTTTGTTTTATATTTTTGAGCAAAGTCAGACCGTTGTCGTTACCTAATTGCAGATCCAGGATCATTGCATCAGGGTTCACATCGATGATGGCTCGATAAGCATTGTTGACTTCACTGGCAACCCCAACAACGTGTACGTCGGGCAATTCTTCTACAAACGCTCTCAGGCGGTTTTGTATGTGTATGGAGTCTTCAACGATAAACAAATTCATGATGGACGGTAATTGGTAGAGTGAACACAGCAAGATTGCGTGTGATCATTATCGTCAATGATGGTGTTGATTTAAATCAGGGAATGCTGATTTGAGCTGTCAGAATTGAGACGACGACGTAGGAATATTCCTAGTGAGTTGATATTTCCGTAAGAAAATTTTCTGAGGAAAAATAAATTTTGGCTTAAAGTAATTTGTGCGCAATGGCGTACTGCACCAGGTCGGATAAAGTATTTCTTTCCATTTTCAGCATGATCCGGGTCTTATGTGTACTCACAGTTTTTACACTCAAATGTAAAAGCTCGGCAATTTCTGTAATAGATTTTCCAGCCACCAAATGGCTAAAGACTTCAAATTCACGATCGGACAAGCTGGTATGTGGTAAGTCACTATCTGCAGGCATCGCTGACATAGCTAACTGTTCTGCCACTTCAATGCTGATATAAGGGCGACCTGACGCTACTTTACGCAATGCCGTGACTAATTGTGTACCGGCGCTTTCTTTGGTCAGATAACCGCGTGCTCCGGCACGTATTGCCCGCACAGCATATTGCTCTTCTTCGTGCATGGTTAAAATTAAAATGGGTAACTTGGGCATTTCATCTTTGATTTGGCGGATGAGATCTACCCCACTTCTTCCCGGCATAGACAGATCCATCAGTAGTACATCAAAATTACCCAGTCTGGCCTTGGCTAAAGTGTCATGCCCATCGATAGCTTCACCGACCACTTCGATGTCTTCAATACCTTCTAAAATGCGCTTTAAGCCTTCGCGCATAATGGTGTGGTCGTCTGCAATGAGAATTCGGATCATTATTTGGTTTAAATACTTTGATACGGTGGCGATAGATTGATGTTAATGACTAGGTCGATGATGGTGCATCTTATCTCATTTGACGTACTCAGTTGACAATGCGCATTCTGAATTGGCGTCCCTTGATATTGCATCGGCTCAATCTATCTAAGGAATCCTGTGCAATATGCCTGTCAATAGCCACGTAGGTCATGAATTCAAAAACATTGATTTTGCCTACCTGTAGTTTGCTTAGACCGACGTCGCCAGTCAATGCGCCTAACAAGTCACCAGGACGCAACTTGTCTTTTTTTCCGCCCATGATGCAGATTGTGATCATCGGCGCTTCCAGTCGCGCTTCTGGATCAGGGTTTAGTTCGGCCAGTTCATGCCACTGGACAGATTTTTTTTGATATTCCTCAATCAATTTGACCCATTTTTTTTCATTCGGTGCAGCCAGACTTAATGCCAGGCCTTTTTCACCAGCGCGACCAGTCCGGCCTATTCGGTGGATGTGAACTTCTGTGTCTTTGGATATGTCAACATTGATGACGGCTCCCAAAGTCTGAATGTCGAGCCCACGTGCTGCGACGTCGGTTGCCACTAGTACCGAGCAACTTTGGTTGGAAAAAAGGACTAATATTTCATCGCGTTCACGTTGTTCCAGATCACCATATAGAGCGAGGGCGCTGATACCTTGATTCTGTAGTTCTTCGGCTAATTCGCGGCAATGGATTTTTGTATTGCAAAATGCTAATGTGGAAACTGGCTTGTAGTGCATGAGCAATTGCGCTACAGCAGCATTGCGACTTTCTGCAGTAACTGCATAAAAGAGCTGTTCGATTTGGGTTGCAGCGTGTTGGCTCTCAACTTTTATTTCTGCTGGATCCCTTAAAAACTGCTCACTTGCTTTACGAATATTATCTGGGTACGTTGCAGAAAATAATAGCGTCTGGCGCCGTGGCGAGCAAGCAGCTACGATGCCAACGATGTATTTCTGACCCTCGTTCGCAATGCCTTGTCGCCTTTGTTGTCGGGCGACGCGACGGCCAATCAACGCGCCGTTGCCGGCGACATGGCCGTTGAGGTGCGACTGCGTCTCGCGCGTCAGGTTGAGCGGGCCG
>JANYFV010000003.1 GCA_025359635.1 Undibacterium sp.
GCATCCATGTCGGCGATCGGGCGCGATGCCACGCCGGACTCTTCCGCTGCCTTGGCCACCGCCGGTGCGATCTTGATCAGCAAACGCGGATCAAAAGGCATAGGGATCAAATATTCAGGGCCGAAAGACAAATTATTTACGCCATAGGCAGACGCCACGATATCGGATTGTTCGGCTTGCGCCAGATCGGCAATTGCGTGTACCACGGCGATTTCCATTTCGCGCGTGATGGTGGTGGCGCCGCAATCGAGCGCACCACGGAAGATGTAAGGGAAGCACAGCACGTTATTAACTTGATTAGGGTAATCAGAACGGCCAGTTGCCATGATGGCGTCGTCGCGTACTGCCCTGACTTCTTCAGGTAAAATTTCTGGCGTTGGATTTGCCAACGCCAGAATTAAGGGCTTGGCCGCCATCACTTTGACCATGTCTTGCTTGAGTACGCCACCAGCGGAGAGACCCAGGAAAATATCCGCGCCATCCATCACTTCTTTCAGACTGCGCGCTGTGGTCTCTTGGGCAAAACGTTCTTTGTCCGGGTCCATCAATTCAACCCGGCCCTTATAGACCACACCAGCCAGATCTGTAACAAAAATATTCTTGATCGGAAAACCCAAATCGACGATCAGATCCAGACAGGCCAAGGCCGCAGCACCCGCGCCAGAAACTACTAATTTACAATGATTGATGTCTTTTCCGACGACTTTGAGACCATTTAAAATCGCTGCGCCGACAATAATCGCCGTGCCGTGCTGATCATCATGAAACACCGGTATCTTCATCTTGTCGCGCAACTGGCGCTCGATGTAAAAACATTCTGGCGCTTTAATATCTTCCAGATTAATCCCGCCAAAAGTCGGCTCCAAAGCCGCAATGATGGCGATCAATTTATCCGGATCAGATTCATTAATCTCAATATCGAAGACATCGATACCGGCAAATTTCTTGAATAAAACGCCCTTACCTTCCATCACCGGCTTCGATGCCAGCGGTCCGATATTACCCAAACCTAAAACAGCGGTACCGTTGGTAATCACACCAACCAGATTGCCACGCGCCGTATATTTAAACGCTGCCGCCGGATTAGCCACGATCTCTTCGCATGGCGAGGCCACACCGGGAGAATACGCCAAGGCAAGATCGCGTTGATTAGTCAGTTGTTTGGTAGGAGTTACGCTAATTTTACCGGGAGTAGGAAACTCATGATATTCCAACGCAGCTTGACGCAACTGTTGACGGAGTATTTCTTTTTGATCTGACGACGAATCCATGCGGGTCGATTCCTTCATATTTACGTACTGAAACTTCAAATTGGTCTGAGATTCTAGCAGAGGGAAGCCTCTAACTTTATACGTATTTGTACGAGTTAAATGATTTTTATGCATAACACCAGCCGCATTTTGTCCGCATTTCGGTCGCACCATCCGCAATATAGCTAATAACTATCGATTAAATATTTATAATTAATTTTACAAATATCTCTGTAATTACTATCATTCACTCCACGTTGTTAGCCACCTGTTATACCAACCTGGAGAATTAAATGAATACGAACCCATCAGTAACAATCCAAAATCTCGAATCAGCTTTTGCCGGAGAATCGATGGCGCATATTAAATATCGCTACTTCGCCAAGTTGGCGCGCGCTGCCGGTGCCGAAGATATCGCGCTGGCATTTGAAGCAACCGCCGATCAGGAAGTCATGCATGCGTTTGGTCACCTCGATTTACTCTATCCCAAAACAGAAATGACACCACAACGCGCTTTGGAAATCGCTATCGAAGGTGAAACTTATGAATATACCGAGATGTATCCAAAGTTTCGCCACCTGGCGATTGAAGAAGGCAACCATGCTGCAGTCGCCGAATACGATGAGCAAATTGCTGAATCAAAAATCCATGCAGAAAACTTCAAACGCACATTGGAGACCGCCGCAAAACGTTTCGCCGCCTTGGCTAAAGTCGAAGAGCGCCACGCCAATCATTATCGGACTGTGCTTGCAGCTCATCAGGCAG
>JANYFV010000047.1 GCA_025359635.1 Undibacterium sp.
TCTCTTGTAATTCTGCGTCGTGCAGGGTGCTGATGCGAACCGGGATGCCGCCTTTTCTGGCCATGGCTCTGTCCTGGATTTTTGCCGTGACGCTGGCTAGCAGTTGCAGGGCTTGCGCCGGGAATTGGGTATTTTTTGGTACCGCAATCGCAAAGCCACCCGTCTCCGAGGAATATACCGTGCCCTTGGGGTGTAAACTAAAAGCGATCTTGTCTTGCACCATGGATTTGACGGGGTCGTTGATGACGCTAAAAATGGTGGATGAATCGAGGTACATTGCAGCATTGCCGGTAATAAAGGCATTGCTCATATCGGCATAGAGATTGTTGAGTATTCCACCTGGTGTGCTGGCATTAATTACCTTTAATACTTCTATGGCTTTGATTCCTGCAGAATTGTTGACGCTGGGCCGCCAGTTTTTGTCGAATACTTCGCCACCAAAGGCGTTGAAGTGTAGTAGCCAGGCATGGGTAATTTGATGTCCGCGTGCGCCTCTGCTGCAAAGTGGAATGAGGTCTGGCTCATGTTTGCGGATAAGCGGAAACAGGGCAAGCAGATCGTCGTAGCTGACTGGCGGTTTCCAATTGTATTTTTTGAAAATGTCGCTGCGGTAGGCGAGAATGCTGGTGTCGGTGCCTAGTGGCAATGCAAATAATTGGGCATTTGGACCATCGAGATATCCTCTGTCGCCGCCAACCTTGCCAGCAACCGTTAAATATGGGGGAATGAAATCATTGATGTCATCAACTTTGAGTCTGCCTGATTTTTGTTCTTTGGAGAGGTTGGTCAATAAGTTGAGTGCAACGTATTCTGTTTTCCATGCCGCAAGTATGATGATGAGGTCATACTTGCCCTGCCTTTTGTGTAACTCGATCAGCTGAATGTCACGCATCTCAAGATAAGGAAATACATCGATTTCGATCGCGATATTGTTATCGCTGGAGAATTTTTTCAGATGTTGTTTGACCAGATCGAAGTACGGTAATGCCGGCACCATTATTCTTAAGGGATCGTTGTTATTTTTTGCTTGCGCTAAAGAACTGATGGACAGGAGTAGTGGCGTAATCGGTGCTAGCAGCATGGAGCTGGCTGATGCTTTGAGTAGCTGACGGCGACGCATAGATCTCATAAACTCTTACTCCGATATTTATTTTTTTGTTTTCTGGCGCATTCTTTTAATTGGCGAGCAATTGCTGTATTTCGTCTGCGGCTTGGGCCTTTGAGCGTAGCCAACCTTGATATAAGTCACAGCCTATGTTGGACAGCGAAAGTAATTGCTCTTCGGTTTCTACGCCTTCTGCAATGACTTGCATGCCGAAATCATGGCCTAAGGTAGCGATTGCTTTAACAATTGCAAAATCCTTGTGATTGTCAGTCAGGCCGTTGATAAAGCGTTGGTCTATCTTGATACGTTGTACCGGAAAATCGCGTAAATATGTGAGCGATGCATAGCCCGTTCCAAAATCATCTATGCTGACGCCAATGCCGAAGGCATGCAACTGTTCAAGACATACTTTGGCGATTTCGGTGTCTTGCATGATCATGGTTTCTGTGACTTCAATTTCTAATCTCTGTGGCGCGACACCTGCCTGACGTATCGTGTTGATGACAAAATCGACAAAACCAGTTTGAAAAAATTGCAGGCTCGATACGTTGACACCGACAACGAAATCGTCAGGCATATTCCATTGCGCAATGGTGTTGCATACGTCGACTAGTACCTGGTTGCCGATTTGAATAATCAAGCCAGATTCTTCCGCTACTTTAATAAATTTTTTGGATGGGATAAGTCCCTTGGTTGGATGATTCCAGCGCAACAGACTTTCTACACCGCAAAGTTGATTGGTATCGACGCGGTATTGCGGCTGGTAGTAAGGGATGAAGCGCGATTCCGATATCGCTATACGCATTTCTCTTTCGAGATTGGTTTTTCTTTCCAATTCATCGGCTATTTCGCTAGAGAAAATGGTGTATTTATTTTTACCCCTTTCTTTGCTATGGTACATGGCGATGTCAGCTTGTTTCATCAGGATATCGACATCGGGTGAGCCATATTCGGCAATGGCAATACCGATACTGGTGGTGAGGTAATACGTGTGCTGGCCGATTTCCATCGGGGCGCAAACCAAGGACAGTATTCTGTTTGCAATCGCGCGCAAATCTGGTTCTGATACCAGTTCTTCGACGAGAATAACAAATTCATCACCTCCCAGACGTGCGATAAAGTCCCTGCTTTTTACAGCAAAGCGTAGTCGTTGCCCTATTTCTATCAGCACTTGATCACCAATATCATGGCCGACAGAATCGTTGATGAATTTAAATCGATCCAGATCAAGAAATAAAAGAGCGAGGTGGTTATTTTCTAACCTGGAATTTTCTAGCGCGCGTTCTGTCGCGATGCGCAAACTTGCCCGGTTGGCCAATCCTGTGAGGGTATCTTGGTAGGCCAGGTGTTTAATTTTTTGTTCCGCAAGATATTTTTCGGTAATATCCATAGCGATAATACGCACCGCTGCACCAGGCACCGTATCGCTTGAGTCAATAATAAGATTGAGCCACGTCGGATTAGACCCTACGATTTGAACAATCTGGTGGGTATTGAGTGATGTCTCTAGCGCAGCGTAAACGATGTCATTGAAGGCAAAGGTATCCGCAGGGTCCACATGCTGCAAAATTTGTATCAGTGAATCGATAGGTTTATCTGGTGAGAGACCAAATAACATTTGAATATCGCCAGTGATATCGCTGATATGTCGCAAGTTATCGAGCTGAAAACTTCCCATGCGGGCTAATCGTTGGGTTTCTAGTAGTGATTTTTCGCTTACATGGAAAGCACGTGTCATATCCTTGGCAAGATGGTTGGCGATTTTTCCTGTCTGGACGGTTACGTACACAAACCCGGTGGCAAAAAGTGATAACAGCGAGCCGATCAGGGCAATGAGCCAGATCATATTTCTGTCTGCAATGTCATCCGATGTTTTTATCTCGTAACGCATTTGCCATTTTTTGCCGGGTACGTTTAAAGGTAATGTAAAGCTATGTGTTTTAGGGAGGTAACGAATTTCTTGTTTGGTCGATTTTGCGCCATCAAGCACTAGCTCAAGCGGTTCGCCCTCCATGTCTGTTCCGGAGAGAGTTGTATGGATTAACTTTAAACTAGCGGAGTCAAATAAATGATGTAAGAGTTTTTCAATTGAGATCACCGAAGTGAAAGCACCGCTGAACGCTATTTTTCTTTGTGCAATAGCGCGCACTGGTAAACCGGTTTCATACACAGGCATCGAGATGACGATGTCTTTTTCCTGAAGGAGCGGATGATTATCGTTGACGATGAAGGAAAGCGGTAGGGCGGTTTCCTTCATCGATTTAATTCTAATGGAGAAGGACTTTTCTAGATTGAGACCGTGAATTTTTTCTAAGGTTTTTCTTGGTTCCAAATACAAGGCAACTAAGGCATCTTCGTTGGGAGTTTTACCTACAATTGAAAAGCCTGGATAGCCACGCACATCAACCGAGGTGTCGGTCTTGACAGTGTTTTCAAAAGTGCTGAAGTCTTGAGGCCGTACTCGTTTTGAAAATAACTTAGCAACTATCCAAGGCTGAGTTTCAGATTTGACAAAAGAGTGAAATGCATATCGATCAAAGTTGGGCGTGATATTGTAAAAACTAACGAAGGATTCCAAGCGGGAAATTTCATGGTCGATTTCATTTTGTACCGTGGCATGATGCTGAAAAACATTTTCCTGTAATCGACGCTCTGCATTTTCATTTGCAGCTTGTAGTGTTAGCCAGCATAACCATGCAGTAATCGAGAAAAAAACAAGCGCAGTCAGTATTGCGGCGGGTATCGCCTTAAGATTAAAAATACTTGATGTGAATTTCTGAATCATCTACTTTTTTCGATAAAGCGAGAATAATTCATCGTTATCATACGCGCGATGACCTTCCCAAAGTAATACCCATTTACCAGAAAAATTTTGATCTGGAATACTGTTTGCTATGGTGCTGGATCGGCGCTTACTCTGGAGTAACAATACATCACAATTTTGTTCCGAGAAACCAGCGAAGTGTACTTGCCTAAAATAAGCAAATGAGGCACGTTGTGACGGGCCTACATTGCTGTCTATGCAGCGATAAGATGCAGGCAGGTTCTCAGCAATTTGTGCGGCAACGCTGACATAGCTGACTCTATGGTTAATCAAGGGAAGCCATAATGTCATGAGCAGTACCCAGCACAAAATAACTCCACCGCTAGACAGCACAACTGCGCGCAATAACACCGAAGGTTGACGAGAAATACGCCAGTAGACAAGACGGAACCAGGACAAACTTACCGCTATCGCAATTATCAATGTGAAGAGGTTAATTTCAGCATGGTAGCCGGGAGCCCAGCTCTGGATTTTTGCGGCAAGTTTAAGCGGCCAGCCAGTTTGTTCTATCAACCAAATTAGCCACGTCAACGTGGCTGCGCCAGTTAATACAGTGACAGAAAACCAATCAACCGCATTGATTGCGCTGCGTTTCATGGTTGGCAAACCAAAAGCAGCGAGAATAGCCAGCGGCGGCAATATCGGCAGCAAGATGCCTTCCTCTGAAAAATTATTGATGAGAGCTAAAACAATAAAGCAAAGTATGAAGCTCACTGGTAAGGAGATGTGTAAGGCGCGTTCTTGTTTGCGCCAGGCATATACCGCCCAAGCCGCAAACGGCCAAGCTGGCCAAGCAAACCAGATACTATATCTGAAGAAATAGGAAATGCTGGCAACGGATGGAAAACCGATCTGACGATAATTCCATAACATCCATGCCTGATAGGGTGAGCTGTCAAATGGATGCAATATATTAATTGCAAACAGCCAGCTTCCGGCAACAATGAACGCAACTGGCAATGCTATTAAAAGTTGAAAAATGTGCCTTCTTTGCATGCGATAAACACATAGAAAAATTAAGCAAATGAATAAGGCAACTGGCAGCACCCAGCCACGCGTGAGTACCAATAATCCAAAGATAAACCCCAGCTTGATTGTGGTACGTTTGGTCGGCGCATCAAAGAATCGGGCGCAAAGATACAAGGCGTAGGCAACTAGCGACACATGCAAGGTTTCTGCACTAGTTTCGTGACTGCGCACAAGCAAACCCAGACAGCCAAGATAGATGAGTAAGGCACCGTCAGCCAAAGTACGACCGAAATCCCGTGGCTCTGGCTGCCCGCCAAACGCTAGTTTGAACGGCTGTGCTTCTGTCCTGCGACCAAGCAAGTAAGTGGTGTACCAGACTGACACAGCACCGAGAATAAAAAAAATGCCGGTGGAGAGGCGCGCAGCCATCGGGTCGCCGAGTAGCCAGCCGAATAATTTAATACAGAGCGCACCAAACCAAAATGCCAATGGGCCTTCTTCTGGCATAGGCATACCGACAATGTGTGGCCAAAGCCAGTCATTGAGGCCGCCATGCGCCATGGTCCACATGATGCCGAAACTGCCGGCATCGTCGTTCTTCCAGGGATCGCGGCCGAACAGTCCGGGCAGGATGTACAGCAGCGCCAGCGCGAACAGGCCCGTGCGCGGTAGCGCAAGCGTGGCGGAGGCTGGCAGGCGGACTGGTTTCATCGGGGACGGCTGATAGGGGAGCTGGGCGCTATTGTGCCGGAAAAGGTTTGCGCATCGTGCGCCCTTGAGCAAAAAAGGAAACGAACGAGGGAGACGAACGCAGCAAGCGAACGCAGGAAACGGACCCAGGAAACGCGGAAACGAAAAAGGCAGCCGAAGCTGCCTTGCGATACATGTGCGGGACGCTTACTCGACACCGACCTGGGTCTTCGAGCCAACGGTGCCGAACTTCTTGCGGAACTTGTCGACGCGACCGGCGGTATCGACGATCTTGTGTTTGCCGGTATAGAACGGATGCGATTCCGAGGAAACCTCGATCTTCACCAGCGGGTATTCCTTGCCCTCGAATTCGATTTTTTCGCGCGATTGCACGGTCGAACGGGTGATGAACTTGAAATCGCACGACAGGTCGTGGAACACGACGTCGCGGTAGGTTGGGTGAATGCCGTCTTTCATGTGTGCCTCTGAATGGTAGGTAGCCAATCTTCACTTCGTCGGTCGTGGTGCCTCTTGACCCGATTGATGATCACTTGCCTGGGTTTGGAAAAGTCCGAAATTATACAAGCAAATCATGGGTTTGCGCCAGCGGCATGTTGTGCAGGCGCTATTTTGCCGGACCGGTTGGGTGTCGCGGGCGTCGCCTGCAGCGCGCTCGGTCCGGCTGCTGCAGTCGGGGACACCCGCTTCGACTGGGCCAACGGACCCGGCGCGCCAGTATCGGGGCGACTTCGGTTACGATGCCATTCCGATCCGTCATCCCGCGAAAGTATTCATGATCATCGTCCACCACCTGAACAATTCCCGTTCCCAGCGCGTGCTCTGGCTGCTCGAAGAGCTGGGCCTGGAATACGAGGTCAAGCGCTACGAGCGCGATCCGAAGACCATGCTGGCGCCGCCGGAATTGCTGGCCGTCCATCCGCTGGGCAAATCCCCGGTGATCACCGATGGTGGCCTGACCGTGGCCGAATCCGGCGCCATCGTCGAATACCTGGTCGAGCGCTACGGCAACGGTCGCCTGGCGCCGGCGCACGGCACCCCCGAGCGGCTGCGCTACACCTACTGGTTGCACTACGCGGAGGGTTCGGCCATGCCGCCGCTGCTCATGAAGCTGATCTTCGACCGGGTCGAGAACGGGCCGATGCCATTCTTCATCAAGCCGGTGGCGCGGGCGATCGCACAGAAGGTCAAGTCATCCTTCATCGAACCGAACCTGACGCGCCACCTGAATTTCATGGAAGCCGAACTGGGCAAGTCGGAGTGGTTCGCCGGTGCCGATTTCACGGCGGCCGACATCCAGATCAGTTTTCCGCTGGAAGCGGCGGCGGCGCGCGCCGGCCTGAATGCGAGCCGGCCGCGCTTGATGGCGTTCCTGGCGAAGATTCATGCGCGCCCGGCATACAAGCGCGCACTGGAACGCGGGGGCGCTTACGACATCATCGGATAAGCATGGTATCGGCCGGCACAATGCAAAAAGCGCATG
>JANYFV010000048.1 GCA_025359635.1 Undibacterium sp.
GTCTACGTGCAAGCTTTATGTGTCCGGTGATATTTTGTTTGAGAAACTGATTACAAACCGTTACAAATAATTTCACCTTTTTGTCATCTACATTTCAATTTATTGCGTTAATACTCCTATCAGGTCTCGCACCTGCTTTTAACAACAACTGCCAATTGGACAAAAAATGAAATCAAAATTACTCGTTACTGCATTGATCGCTGCATTTGCATTTCCAGTTTTTGCACAGTCATCTGCACCTTCAGCCAATCCTGTCGATAAGGTAAAGGCTGACAATAAAGAAATACATCAAGATAATCGTGACATCCGACACGACAAAAAAAATATTTCCCAAGATAAAGTCGACATTAACAAAGATCGTCAGACTCGCAATGCAGATCAACGTGCTGAAAATAAGGACATTAAAAAAGGCGATTTAGTCGATGCTCAAAAAGAAGAAAAAAAACGTGAACATGAACAACACGAAATCAATCATGAGAAACGTGACCTGAAATCAGATAAAAAAGATTTGCACTCAGATCGTAAAGACCGCAACAGCGATGTCAAACAACGTAATGCTGATGCAAGCACAATTAAATAGCTGATTATTCAAGTAAATAACCCGCTGCGTCGCGGGTTATTTTTTATGTCAGTTCTTGGTGGCGAATCAGACTTCAATATATCAAGAACGTTTTTCAATACACTGGACGAGACATCAATATGAAACTCTTTTTTCTTTCCAGATTCATGCTGATCGTAGTGCCAGGAACATTATGTGTGTTGGTCGGCTGCACGACACCACACGGCGCATTGCATCCAACTTCTGCATCGTCCCAAATTTCTCACGATACTCCCGACACCATCAATGTAATCAATCGCATAAGCTGGGGCGTCAATGTCTCCGTATCGCGACAAGTCGATTCCATCGGTCTCGATCGTTATCTTGATTTACAGCTGCACCCACCTGTAGAAAAATTACCTGCTTCGATACAGGCGCAAATCGCCGCCATGACAATTTCGCAGCGCCCTCTCAATCTACTGACTCAGGATTTGGAGCAACGCCGTAAAGACGCCGATGCGATAGTTGTTGATGATGATAAAAAAGTTGCGCAACAGGCGTATCAACAAGAACTCAATCGATTAGCCCGTGAGGCAGCTACCCGTTCTTTGTTACGTGCTCTCTATTCACCCAATCAGCTACAAGAACAGATGACTTGGTTTTGGATGAACCATTTCAATGTGCACCAAGGCAAGCATAATCTACGATTGATGATGGGCGATTATGAAGAACACGCTATCCGTCCATATGCACTCGGAAAGTTCCGGGATATTCTGAAGGCAACAGTACATCACCCCGCCATGTTGCGTTATCTGGACAACGAACAAAATGCCGTGAATCATATTAATGAAAACTATGCGCGTGAGTTATTGGAGTTGCATACATTGGGTGTGAATGGAGGTTACAGCCAAACTGATGTACAAGAACTTGCACGTATTTTAACTGGCGTCGGTGTCAATCTCGGTACCGCTACGCCGAATATACGTAAAGATTTGCAGAGTCAATATTTGCGTCAAGGTTTGTTTGAATTTAATCCCAATCGACATGATTACGGCAACAAAAAATTCCTAGACAAGACTGTCCACGGTAGTGGCTTGGCTGAATTGGATGAGGCACTTGATCGATTGAGTCGTCATCCTTCGACGGCGCATTTTATCAGTCGAAAATTAGCGACATATTTTGTTTCAGACGCCCCACCCGATACGCTGATTGAACAAATGTCAAACATTTTCCTACAAACGGATGGAAATATTTCTTCTGTTCTGAGTACGATGTTCGCGTCACCAGAATTCACACATTCACTCGCCCACAAGTTTAAAGATCCGCTACATTATGTTGTCTCTTCAGTTCGTCTGGCCTACGATGACAAGCCCATCTTGAATGCAGGACCAATCTTAAATTGGCTCAATAGAATGGGCGAACCACTATACGGAAAACAGACGCCAGACGGTTACCCAATGCTGCAAAGCGCATGGGCAAGTCCAGGTCAAATGAATACGCGATTTGAAATTGCCAAAGCTATTGGATCAGGTAGTGCGGGTCTGTTTAAACCCGATGGCCCTGTAGCTCAAGAACAAGCGGCTTTTCCGCAACTATCGAATGCCTTGTTTTACCAGTCTTTACAAAAAACCTTAAGTCCTGCAACACGCCAGGTATTAGATCAAGCTAATTCGCCACAGGAGTGGAATACCTTTCTGCTGGCGTCGCCAGAAATGATGAACCGTTGACCGACAGGAAACCAAATGAATCGTCGCCAGTTACTTAAATCCATAGCCACTCTGCCCTTGTCGTATATGGCTGGTAATCTTTGGGCCGCACCTGCAAGCAAAACGCGCTTGCTTGTCGTTTTCTTGCGCGGCGGATATGACGCTGCTAATCTTTTAATTCCCACATCCAGTCAATTTTATTATGAAGCGCGCCCCAATATCGCTGTGCCGCGCCCAAGCAATGATCTCAATTCCGCATTGGCGCTGAATGCAGATTGGGGCTTACATCCGACTCTACGCGAGAGTATTTATCCTCTATTTACGAGTGGCCAAGCTGCATTTATTCCTTTTGCAGGGACCGATGATACGTCGCGCAGCCATTTTGAAACTCAGGACAGTATAGAACTAGGTCAACCATTGGATCGTAGTAGAGATTATCGCTCTGGTTTTCTGAACCGCTTAGCTGCTACGTTGACAGCGTCTTATCCGATGTCATTTACAGATCAGTTACCCTTAGTCATGCAAGGTGCTATCCAGGTACCCAATACCGCTTTGCGCAATGTAGGAAAACCTGCCATCGATACACGCCAAGGTAATCTGATCGGGGCAATGTATCAACATACGCCATTGGCATCTCAAGTGAATGAAGGGTTGATCGTACGCGATGACGTCATGCGGGAGTTAGCTGGTGAAATGGATGCGGCGAGCCGAAATGCGATTACGGCAAAAGGATTTGAACTCGAAGCCAGGCGCATTGCCAAGCTAATGAAAGAAAAATACAACATCGGTTTTGTCGATGTTGGAGGATGGGATACGCATGTCGGTGAAGGCGGCGCCACCGGATACTTAGCGGGGCGCCTTGATGAACTTGGCCGGGGGCTGGCCGCTTTCGCGCAGGAAATGGGGAGCGAATGGCGAGATACCGTGACCATTGTCGTGAGTGAATTTGGCCGGACGTTTCGTGAAAATGGAAATCGCGGTACAGACCATGGACACGGCAGCGTGTATTGGATTTTGGGCGGAAGCATACATGGCGGACAAATACTAGGTGAACAAATAAGGGTAGAACAAGCGAACTTATTTCAGAACCGTGATTACCCGGTCTTAAATGAATACCGGTCAATTTTTGGTGGATTATTTGCACGTATGTATGGATTAAACACTGGACAAATCGATCGTATATTTAGCGGTGCCAAAGCAAAAGATATTGGTATTCTTTAACTCTCAGTTGGGTCCTTAAATTCAGACATTCATCAACAGAAGGCCGTTTGGAATCGCCTTCTTTTACTTCGTATCTATTTCAGTTTTACCAAACAAGAAGTAAAAAATAACTATCGCACTTAGTCATAAAATGGCATCGCGAAAACTTTTTATATGGGTGCATGTTTTGCTTTCAGAGCAGAGAACTGAGTGAGGCGAGAAAAAAGAGATTGATAATGTGAAAAAGCCATGCCTCGGTTATTATTGAAGTTAGCTTCAGAACCACTCCAAAAGGATAGCATGTCACACCAAAATACGGTTCTCATACTTCAAGGCGGTGGCGCATTGGGTGCTTATCAAGCCGGTGTGTACCAACATTTGCTAGAAGGACATACAGCGGTCGATTGGGTTATAGGCACCTCCATCGGGGCAATTAACAGCGCCTTGATTGCCGGTAATCCACCAGAGACCAGGGTAGCGCAATTGCGGGCCTTTTGGGATAGCCTGGCACCTGAAGCAACGCACAGAGAAAGCTTTTTCCCTAGCATGGCACCGTGGATGAACATGGTCAATACGATGAATACTATAGGCACTCTAATGAATGGTGTCGAGGGTTTTTTCAAGCCACGCTTTGGCGCTGCCTGGGATATCAATGCCAGGGTTCCTTTGGGACAGGTTGGATTTTACGATACCTCGCCTCTCAAGACCACGTTGGAAAAATACGTCGATTTTGATTATCTGAATAAAGGACCTATGCGTCTGAGTGTCTGCGCGGTGGATCTCGATAATGGTCAAGGCGTAGTCTTCGATAATCGTAAAGAAATTATTCGCGCGGAACATATTATGGCTAGCGGTGCACTGCCGCCGGGTTTTCCTCCGATTGAAATCGACGGCCACGCTTACTGGGACGGCGGCGTGTATTCCAATTCGCCATTGGAAAATTTTTTGGACGACGGAGTTAAGCAAGATGCTCTGTGCTTCATGGTGGATTTATGGGACCCTACCGAAGCTAGACCAGCTTCAATTGCCGAAGCCATGGCGCGTTACAAGAACATACAATATGCTAGTCGCTCACACGAGCAATTACTGATGCACCAGAAAATTCAGGATATGCAAAAGGCGATCCGTACCTTGTCGGATCACTTAAGCCTTGCCGAGCGCAAGAATAAGCAATTGCAAGCTCTGATCAATCTTGGTTGCGATCACACTATCAATGTCGTCCACCTGATCATGAAGGCAATGCCAGACGATCATTATTTTAAGGATGTAGATTTCAGTACGGCGACGGTGCAATCGCGTTGGGCAAACGGTGTGCATGATTGCAAGCGTGCGCTCAAGCATAAGGCATGGCTGCAACCTTTGCCACCGCATGCAGGGCTAATCATTCACGAGCTTCCACAAGAATAGGAGTATCTATGACCGAAGATGAAATTCGCAATAACGCGTTTGCAATGCCCTACACTAATTCTGCTTTTCCGCCTGGGCCATATCGTTTTACCGATCGAGAATATTTGATCATCACCTATCGCACCGATCCAGTGCTATTGCAAAAGATGATTCCTGCGCCATTGAAGATGACAGAGCCGGTAGTGAAATTCGAATTTATTAATATGCCGGACTCAACCGGTTTCGGACACTATTGCGAATCGGGGCAGGTAATCCCGGTGACACTAGACGGTGTTGCCGGTGGTTATGTGCACAGTATGTATCTCAATGACCATCCTCCTATTGCGGCAGGAAGAGAGTTATGGGGGTTTCCTAAAAAGCTCGGTGAGCCAGAGTTGCGTGTCCACAAAGATACGCTAATGGGCACTTTGGACTATAGCGATTTCAGAATAGCCACAGGTACCATGGGTTTTAAACATACCACGCTCGATGCAGCTGCGGTGAAAACGTCCATGGCTGCGCCTAGTTTCTTGCTAAAAATCATTCCTCATGTCGATGGCACGCCGCGCATCTGCGAACTGGTGCAGTATGCCCTCACCGACATTATCATTAAAGGTGCCTGGGGCGGACCAGGTGCTTTAGACCTTAGTCCGCATGCACTGGCGCCGGTGGCGGGCTTGCCCGTACTCGAAGTGCTGTCCGCAGTTCACATTCTGGCCGACCTGACTTTGCCTTACGGTACAGTCGCGTACGACTATCTTGCAAACAATAAATAAATCAACGTAAAGGAAATCTCATGTTACTCAAAGACAAAGTCGCCCTCATTACTGGTGCAGCGAGTGGAATAGGTAAAGAAATCGCGATCGAGTACGCCAAACAAGGTGCCAAGATCGTTATCGCCGACATGGCGCTCGAGGCAGCCACCGCAACTGCCAAAGAGATAGAGCAGGCTGGCGGCGTTGCCATGGCCGTAGCGATGAATGTTACAGATGAAGCCCAGGTTGACAAGGGGGTAGCCGATGCCGTTGCCGCTTACGGTGGTGTCGATATATTGATCAGCAATGCCGGCATACAAATCATCAGCCCCATTGTCGATTTGAGTCTGGATAACTGGAAAAAATTAATTGCCATCCATCTTGATGGTGCCTTCCTCACCACGCGCGCCTGCATGCGCGCAATGATTGCTAATGGAAAGGGCGGCACGGTTATTTACATGGGTTCGGTCCATTCGCACGAAGCATCACCACTCAAAGCGCCATACGTCGCTGCCAAACATGGGCTGATCGGTCTGGCCAAAGTGGTAGCTAAGGAAGGGGCAAAAGACAATATCCGCGCCAACGTCATTTGCCCAGGTTTTGTGCGTACGCCTTTGGTGGATAAGCAGATACCAGAACAGGCAAAAGAGTTGGGGATATCGGAGGCGGATGTGATAAAAAACGTCATGCTCAGAGAGACAGTGGATGGAGAATTCACTACCGTGCAGGATGTTGCACAAACGGCTCTATTCCTCGCTGCATTTGGTTCCAACGCGTTGACCGGCCAGTCGATTACCGTTAGTCATGGCTGGCATATGCAGTAGTAACCAATTGTTAATTTGATGAATATTCAGATTGTTCTAAAGGACAATGTTTAATTTAATTTGAATTAGCCTGTAGAATTTTGTGTGCGGCGCTCAGGCCAAGCAAGGAACTCAGGGCGTACTGCGAAACTATCGTCCCCCCTGAATTGACGAGTAAGCTTGGCTATCCTTAAGTCCTAGGCGCCTGGGTTCAAATAAATTAGGCCTGAGCCTACTCTCCCGTCGCATCAGATGTCAGCTATTTCAAAATGCGAGAGGCGGGAGCGGCATTGGTGACAGGCCAGTAAAACCGATCATCACAGAAGTGCGCAATTCAAGTCTAGAAGCTGCCAGACTGCAATAAAACACAAATTTCGGTCGCTAAATGTTCGCGTGAAAAATTTTATTTTAACTATTTTTCTTCTTGGTTTTCTTTTTCGTTTTGTAGTCGCTGCTGTTCAAATAATTGCTGTATTTCTTCATTTGAAAGTTGTTTGTGATTAGATGCGTCGCCCAATGTTGCAGCATCGTTACGCCAGACCATGTTCGGCCAAAACAGCACTATAAAAACTACTCCTGCTTGTACTAATAGGTAGGGCAATAAGGCTGCGGACAATGCGCGTTGTTTCAAATTTTTGCGTAAGACACTGCTTGCCATTAGTATTGCGTAGCCAAATGGTGGTAACAAAAAACTCATTTGCAGTACGAGCAAAGCCAGGACAGCCACCCAGGTCACATCGGGTACCAACATCAACAGCGGTGGCATGACGATGGGGATGATGACGAACATAATTTCAAATGCATCGAGAACAAAGGCGCTGGCGGCAAGAATCAGTAATACAACTCCTAAGGCAGCGGAACCACCGCCACTTAACCCCTGCAGAAAATTACGTATCCAGAGGTCAGTTTCAAAAGCGCGCAAAACTAATGTGTACATGCTTGCCGCTATTAATAGGGCGAATAGCGCCCCTGTGATCGCCATCGTGTCGTGCAAAATTGCTTGAAATACCGGACGAGTCAGTGTCCGAGTTGCCAAGCCATACAACAATAAAGCAAGGCCACCTGTTGCCGCTCCTTCGACCGCATAAAGATAACCAAGAGTAACCAAGATGAGAAGCGCGAGAATACTCAAGACGCTGCAAGCTGCAACAATCCTATCATTGCGGGTGACTAAAACACTAATGGTGTCGGCGACACTGGAATCATCAATGCTTGACGCCGGACGGCGATGATTCCACCATGTCACCAAGAAAAACAAAAACAACATCAGGGTGGCAGGCAACAGTGCGCCATGAAAAATATCCTGAGTATTAATCACTCGCACCATACTGCCAGTGGCGGTCACTGCTTCAGTGTGCGCACGCATCATTGCATCGCCCAATAAAATCAGGACGAGTGATGGAGGTACGACGACACCTATCGTGCTTGCGGTGCAAATGAGTGCGGCCCCGTGTTCAGGCGTGGCGCCTTGAGCCTTTAATCGTGGAAGAATCGCATGAGCCAACATCGCTACGCTGGCGCCAACCGAGCCATTCATAGGGGCAAAAAGTGCCCCCAAACCTATACCCGCCAAATAGGGCGCAGCGGGAGTGCGGCGCAACATCCTGTTCGCGACACGGAACAAAATATCGATCAATGGCAAGCGATTGAGCATCGCGCCTATCAGCACATACAACGGTAGCGCTTGCAGTAAATCATGCTCAAGCAAGCCTAGCAAACGCAAAGGCAATGCAAAAAATAAAGAAAGTGTAAATAATCCAAAGACCACTCCGCAGGTGGCAAATAACGTAGAGGTGCAAACGAGTACGATCCACGCAGGTAAGCCACTAAACGCCATCAGGAGGGCTGTCGCGAGTACCATCCACAAACCAATATAGCCCATCAATGGACTCGACTAGCGGTGAATCTCTCTGTCGGCATAAGGATATCGACGACCGCTTGTAAGGCAATTAACAGGCCGAGAAACAAGACCGCAATTTTAAGTATGAAATAACCAGGATTGAACGATTCGGGAAATTTTTCCAATTGAATGATTGATTGCCATACCATGGGCACTGATGTGACGACGATAAAAAATGACCACGGCAAAATAAATATGAATAGCGCATATTTTATTAATCGTAAACGAACTCTGGCAGGGTAACGTCTGGCTACTACGTCAGGGGTCAAATGGGTGTGAGCGCGTGTAGCATATGTGATGCTCATGCTGACATAAATACTGAACAAGAGTTGCGCGAGATCATTTGCTTCCCGTGAGTAGGCATGAAACCACTCACGCAATGGCCACTGAATGCAAAGTAGTATTGCTAGTGGGAATATTAAAATTGCGGTAAACGCAGTAATTCGTTTTAGTAACTTATCCAATCGGACGACAAGGTGTAATTTACCGAACAGGTCAATACGAAGCATAGTGATTAGACCTTCATGGCATTATGATTTTTTATGAAAACAGTGACGTGTCATTCGACAAAACACTTACCAACCAAAATCAGGAAACCGTGTTTCCATTAACCAAGTGAGAAATCCGACGAAGAGCACTGCAATAAAAAGCACAACCAGTAATCGCCCAAATTTGGGATTATCGTCAATCACTTTCCCTTCTACTTTGTTACTTTTCATATCCAAGCCTAGTTTCTTTTAATTTTCTGTAATTTACCCTGAAAATCATACGGAGTGTTTAAAAATTCAGAACAGGCTACTCACGTTCAATACTGCGAAAAAAACTCTAGGTAGTTAATGCAAAAACGATTCTTTTCGAACCTGTCTATGTCGCTCGAGGCATATTGTTGTGGGTCGATGATGCCAACTAACCATCGGCCACCAGTGACGAATTATGAATCCCAATCGTCATTGCCACTCGCGCCACCATCATCCCAAGACGAGTTATCGGGAACGCCAAAATCAGATCCCCCCATGTCGAACGGTGCTGAAGGGACATTATTATCAAAAGGTTGCAATGGCTGTGTTGGGTTGACTTCATGTCGATTACCATCAGTAAAATGGTGGACTAATGCTTCACCAGCGACGATCCCTGCTCCCAATGCGGCACCGGTAGCCAGAGTGCCCATGATGCCCGACCCCATACCGCCACCTGTTGGACCCATTTGCGGCCCCATGGGGTTGTTGCCAAAAGATTGCATGTTGTTAGTGCCATATGATTGCATTGGAGTCGCTGGTACGTATCCGCCATTTCCATTCATCTGAGCGCCAGAAACAAGGGTTCTGTTAGAAGACCGAATAAAATAGAAAATTACCAACAGGATACCCATGCCGATAAAGATCACGGTCCACGGGATACCCGCAGTTACAGCGTTTGCGCCACTTTGCATATCAATAGTAGCCGGTGCATAGGATGGTTGATGCGCTGTAGCGATGCGACTTTTCAGGTGTTGCACAGCCTGGGCTTGTGCGAAAGGCAGCCCCGGCGCCAAACGCTCTGCGGTTTTTAGCTCAGTTTCCGCATTCGCCAAACGGCCTTGCTTAACCAATAGTTCCGATTCGACAAAATGCGCCTTCGCACTATTTGGATGATCACGCAGCACTTTATCCATCATTGCCTGCGCTTCATCCATCTTTCCTGCTTCTGCGGCTTGATATATTTCATGCATTGATGGGTCAGCAGCAAAGGAAGGAGCGACGAACGCCATCGAAGCGAGCAATGCAATTCCAATTGACACTTTGTTAAACATGATATGACCTCCTGGAAACATGTGAACTAGATATCGGGTTGTCGTTGATTTTATCAAGATGTATTTGTCTGCGGACTTACCAAGTGTAGCCAGTAAAATACTCGATTAAGGGCAATTTGCCGGCCTCTTTACTGGAATATATTCCAGCATTTGAGCAGGACCCACTTGAATTTTGATACGTCATGAAAAGGCTGTGCATATTCTGCCGTATTATGGGGCGGAATATCATGGTGCAATTGAAGGGTAATCGATTTTAGTCCCTTCGCATTGCCCTGACATGTCCAGTTTCTCCCATCTATAACCGTACATTGTGTCATTCGCCCTACTGGTTCGGAAGCACCGTTAATCCAAAACAATACTTCTTTGTCACCATGAGATGCGCGAAATCGGTAACGGTCAGAAGCAACAAGTTGCCCCATACAGACATTACCCGCCCAAGCACCATGTAGACATTCGGCAGTATAAATGGTCCACTCCCCTTGCAATGTAACGGCGTCTGTCGTCCACAGTAGAGCACCAATTACCATACAGAGTAGTGTCCCGAATAGCCAATTTTTTCTCATGCTAAAGCGCTTTCATTTTTACGTCGAAATCAAAGCGCGAATGATATTCGTATTTGACTAAGTTCGAAAGTCTACTCATACAATTTCTCCGAATATCAACGCCAAAGTGAACTATCCACGATGACTAAAAAACCAAATCTATCTGAACGATCTTGATTTGACAGTCTAAAGATGTGTGTAGTTGCATCCTTTTGCAATATAATTTGCTCAATCAAATAGGAGAACTATTTGTCAAGTGTTTGCACCAGTGGTCTTGATACAGGATTTGCTTCCCTGAGTTATGTACAGGTTGCGATTTTAGGCGTGGTTCAAAGAGGCACCGAACTTTTACCTATTTCGTCAGCAGCACATATGCGCGTTGTACCCGCCTTGCCCGGATGGTGAGACCCAGGATCAACATTCTCTGCAGCGATGCAGCTTGCCGCCATGATTAGTTATTTTAGGCGCGATGTTCGCGCGGTGACACTTGCCATTACAAACGCTATGATTCGCTTTGAAAAATCAGATGTGGGAATCGCCAAATGGTATTTGAGCGAGAATGTATCAGTATTCAATCAATGAGGAATTATCATTAAAAAGAATATTAAGGTTGTTCTTTGTATCGCCGCTATTTGCACATTGAGCGCCTGCGAAAAAGCGGTGAGAGAACATGAAACGGTAACCTACCAGATTCAAGGTGATTTGAATGGCAACTTGTATCCAATTATGGTGGAACAACACAGTGAAGATGTTTTTATCACATTGAAAGAGTCTGCTCCCATTCCTGAAGTCTTTTCCGTTGATACGAAAGGGCAAGAAAAAGTATTTCTATACAAGGTAAAGCAAAACACATTAATTATTCCCGGAAAATTTGACCATATCTCTTTACGTCATGCTGGAGAAAAATCTATTGAAATAATCCAGAAAAAATAGGCATCGCTTTCGTTTGATCAATCTGCACTTACGTTTCAAATAGAACCGCTGTGAATAAAATAGGTTCGCCACCCATCTATTTTCGGGACGACGAAGACATCCACAATCAGCAGTTCAACTAGTGTACGGCATGCTCTGCCAGTAACACCTCAACCAGTCAACACAGTTAAAGATACTGACGGCGACAATGATGGAAATAAAGTAGGCGAAATCGAGAAGCCAAAGGCCACGACTTGCGGATCATATGCATCAGCTCGACAGCACGGTAAAGATACTTCCAGAAACCCTTGACCTTGATGTAGGTCCCATCCCCGCCAGCTCCCGCCAACCGGGCGCCTGTGCTTGCGGGCCATCTTCACGATGAGCGGCAGAAATCGGATTGCCCAGCGGTTAATTGATGAATGGTCAACCAAGACGCCGCGCTCTTCCATCATTTCCAGATGACGGTAGCTCAGCGGATAAGCTACATACCAACGGACACAAACCAGGATCACATCGATCGGAAAACGCATTCCTTTGAAGTTGAGCATGTTGATTCGTCCTAGGTTCGGGCACCACGGAATACCTGATTGCCTCGCCGATGTTCGCTAATGCGACAGAACCCGAAATGTTGCAGGTGTTGGATAGTTTGCGGCTCGACGATAGCGCTTCTTTTGTGGCGTATAGTGGTGAACGTTTGCCGTGGTAGTGAAGTTAAGCTCTGTCAATTCTAAAAAATATCACAATAATATCGGCTGTAGCTGGGGGCATGAATATTGTTAAGCGTCAATTATCTGTGTATCAAAACAGTGTGCGGTTCGTGATGACAGCAGGTAATTATGATAATGGTTAAAATGAGAAATATTGAGTTTGTAAAAAGAAATGCATGAGTAAAAATGGTGCCAGGATTAATATCGTTCGATATATTCCTTTGTCCGTTTAATTGAAAATTAACGCCTTGAACTTAACCGAGAATCTCATGAAAATCAAAAAAATCAGTAGCATTTTTTTTAACATCCTGCTTATCTCCTTGTTAGGGTTTTCAGGGTTGTCGTTCGCTAATTCAGGAGCTAAAGAGGGTGGAGCTGGCGGGGATACCGCCAAGCTTGAAGCATTTACCGTCAACCTGGCAAACACAGATCGTTATCTGCAAGTTGTCGTGACCTTAAAAGTCGCAAGTGCCGAAGTCGCCGAACAGGTAAAAACCTATATGCCCATGGTGCGACATGGCATGATATTGATACTTAGCAGCAAGGATGACGCGCAAATTAAAACTGCGGAAGGTAAGCGCGAACTGATCGTCGAAATACGAGAAAAGTTAAATAAAGTGTTAAAACTCACCGAGCACAACGGCGTGACCGACATCTTCTTCGAAACTTTCGTCATTCAATAATTATTTTGCGCCGGTTGTAAGGAATCACTAATACACACGACAGATTAAGCAACAACTCTAAAGACCCACACAATCCGTACTTTTTTTGTGAACAACGTGCGCGAGCACTTTGATTTCACCGGTGATTTCAGCCGAAATTTTGGTTTATTTGCCGGCTGCGGTGGTAAGTGGCTATTTATTTAGAAAGATACTTGGCAGAGTGGTGATTGTTGTTGCTCTCGGTTTACAGAACTGCACGCAGAATTTTGCGTTATCAAACTTTGAAAAACAGCGGCAATATTAGTAACTTAATGTAGTATTGTCATCGAAAGAAAAACGAAATTACATTGCCATCGCAGCGATATTGCTTGTATTGCCCATTCGCTTCTTTATCAGCATAAGCTGTTTATATGACGTCCATGCCTAAATGATTAAGCCGTTAACAATGGCCAACCACGTTAGAAATCTCCTCGGCATTGTCGTGCCGGTCTTGCGTATTCTGCGAAGCGATGTAACGCGTTTTTGCATGAGCTGTTTGCTTTTCTTATTGATTTTTTCGCCTGCCTTGGCATTGGACAAACCTATTCTAAAAGCGGTCACGGCAGAAGATAATTTTCCCTACAATTTTAAAAAAGATAATCGCATTCAAGGCCTGGGATTTGATGTGGCAAACACGCTCGCAGAACGCGCCGGATATAAGCTTAAAGTTGAGGCAGTGCCTTGGACCAGGGCATTGCTTACGGCCAGAAACGAAGCCGAAGTAATGATTTTTAGTATCGTCAGAATATCGGAAAGAGAAGAATTTTATTACTGGATAGGGCCAATTGCTAAAAGCGAAATTTGGTTTTACAAATTAAGGAATCGTACGGATATTTCTGTAAAAAACATGACGGATGTGCGGCGCTATCTGGTTGGAGATACGGCGAGTAACGCTACTTTACATCTCTTGATTCGACAGGATATTAAAGTGGATACTGCGCCATCAGATGTATCGAACTGCAGAAAATTTAAAATTGGCCGTGTTGAGCTGATTCCACTCGATCCGCGCACTGTCCCAGTTTTTTCTCAAGCCTGTGATATTCCATTTGAACAGATGGAAAAAACAATACTTTTGGCTAATGACATTAACTCCTATATTGCGTTGGGTAAAAACACTAGCCCCGAAGTCATCAAGCATCTGAATGCTGAATTTAACGCGATGGTTAAAGACAAGACGCTACAAAAACTTTTGGATCAATGGACACCGGGCAGCGTGGATTTTAAAAAACGCTGAAAGAAAATTGCTATAAGAAAAATCCGATTCGCTATCAGTATTACCGTGCTAACTTTGGTCGCGATGCTCGCGTAAAACAACGATGGGTGCTGCAATTGGACATTAAGTTACTTTGAATTTTTCATAAGCACCTTGCATTAGCGTGACCGCAAGCAACACCGCCGCACCCACGACAACACCGGCAATCGTATTGAGTAGTGAGGGCAAAATAATTTGCAGATATTCACCAACGGCACCTAAGCTGGCCACCGCCAAAGTCGCATTTTCGATGAAGTGATGCGCGATAGAAATCTGGTGTGTAAGTATGCCACCGCCGACCAAAAACATGGCGATGGTGCCTATCAGCGTCAATGATTTCATTAATCTTGGGGCAAATGAGAGTAAGGCGTTTCCTGTGGATAGTCTTAACCAGCTCAGTGCTTTGCTGCCGGGTTTGTGTTTCAGGTAGAGCCCAATATCATCTAGCTTCACGATCAGGCCGACAAAGCCATATACGCCTATCGTCATGATAATGGCAATGGCGCTCAGTACGACTACCTGGGTGATAAACGCGGCACTGGCCACTGTGCCCAAAGTAATGATAATGATTTCTCCGCTTAGGACAAAATCAGTGCGTATCGCCCCCTTAATTTTGCTTTTTTCGAACGCCAGCATATCCATATCGGGATGTGTTAATACCTCCAGAATTTCGGCATCATGCGCTTTATCTTCAGCTTCACCGTGCAGGAATTTGTGCGCCAGTTTTTCAAAGGCTTCGTAACAAAGATAGCTGCCGCCTAGCATCAACAATGGTGCGATGGCCCAAGGTGCGACGGCGCTTAGGGTAAGAGCAACAGGCACTAGAATAAGTTTGTTTTTAAACGAACCAACCGCCACTGCCCATACCACCGGTAATTCACGATTGGCATTAACACCGCTTACTTGCTCGGCGTTTAACGCCAGATCATCACCTAACACGCCTGCGGTTTTTTTGGCTGCCATACTGGTCATCGCGGCCACATCATCTAATACGGTGGCGATATCGTCGAGCAGGGTTAATAAACTGGCACCAGCCATGTCGTTCTTTCATTTTTTGAATTAAGTAGATTTGCTCGTCCTGTAAAAACAGAGCAAGGTTAAACCCAGATATGATTATCCCACGGCAGAACGTTTTTTCGTGTGCGGGCAAGCGGTAAAATTAGATGGGGACTACCGGCTTAAGGCTTGGCCGGTTCATTCGGTGTCCACTCATCGGCCAGCGCTTTGGCCTCGGCGATTTGTTCTTTGCTCATTTTTGCTTCGGCATATTGGCGGTAGGATACGGCTTCGTCATAGTCATCGGCAAGCATGAACCATTTCATCGCCTCGACATAATTGACGGCGACGGCTTTGCCTTTGAAATACATCAGACCAAGCTGAAACTGTGCGGCAGCGTTGTTTTGTTCTGCGGCTTGCAGAAACAAATCGTAGGCCTTGCGATAATCACGCG
This sequence comes from Undibacterium sp., assembly GCA_025359635.1. Taxonomy (GTDB): domain Bacteria; phylum Pseudomonadota; class Gammaproteobacteria; order Burkholderiales; family Burkholderiaceae_D; genus Undibacterium. The sequence continues at coordinate 15,645 of JANYFV010000048.1, forward strand.
GTGCGCCATTGCCAGTGACATATAGCACGCCCAAACTATATTGCGCATCGGCATAACTCAGATCTGCGGCTTTCTTAAACCAATAAAAGGCCTTGCCATAATTCGGTGCTACTCCTTTGCCCTTGGCGTACATTCTGGCCAGATTGACTTGTGCGCGGACATTGTTTTGCTCGGCGGCTTGTTGAAACAAGGACAAAGCCTCGGAATAATCCTGCGCCAGGCCTTCGCCCTTGAGATACATCAGGCCAAGATTAAATTGTGCCTCGGGTTTGCCTTTATCAGCGGCCTTTCTGAAGGCAGCGGCAGCGGCTGGAAAATTTTCCTGTTCGTACAAGGTAACACCGGTAGAAAAATCATCGGCACAGGCGAGCAGGCTAGCAAAGCTAAAAATAGCGAATAGCAGTAATTTTATAAAATGTTTCATGGAGCACACTCGTTTCTATACTGTTCATTATTTGATGGTAAGCGAAGTGGTGTGGGCAATCAAGCGCTAACATAGTGAACTTTCACCAAAATCAGCAATGAATATGCCGCCAAAAAATCCCCTACTAGCGGTCAGCCACTCTGACCCTTATCCGTATTACCAGAGTTTGCTGGAAAAACCAGCTTTGTTCTTCGACGCTGAACTCAAGCTTTGGATCGCCAGCCGTGCCGTAGTCATTGAAGAGATATTTGTTAATCCCGATTGCACAGTGAGGCCAGGCACCGAGCCTGTGCCAAAATCCATTGCCGCCAGCAGCGCTGGTGAGGTTTTCTCGTGCCTGATACGCATGAATGAGGGGTATAAGCATGAGCGCCCAAAGATTGCGCTGCATTTGGCGCTGAGTAGTTTGGACTTATCCGATACCGCAGAACGCAGCCGCTATTTCGCAGGCGCGCTGGCCAACAAACACCTGGTCACCGATGGCGCTGCGTTGAATACCTGGATCTTTGATTTACCGGTGTATGTGGTCGGCGATTTACTGGGTTTTTCTGAAAAAGAGTTACCTCAGCTTGCCTTGTGGATGGCAGATTTTGTGCGTTGTTTGTCGCCACTCAGCAATGAGGCGCAGCTAGCCGCCGCCAGCAATGCAGCCGATGCTTTGTTGCAGAGCTTTCGTCAGCTACTTTTATCTGCACCGGTGCAGAACGCAAGCCTCACCAGTCGTATCTTGCATGAGGCGAAGCTGGTTGGTTGGGATAATCTCGATGCGATTTTAGCGAATCTGATCGGCCTGTTATCGCAAACTTACGAAGCAACGGCCGGGCTGATCGGCAATTGCATCGTTACTTGCTTGACGCACCAGCATGTGCGAGGTGAGGTGGGCACTGATGCAGGCAAGATCAATTCATTAGTAGAAGAGGTCGCGCGTTTTGATTCGCCAGTACAAAATACCCGGCGCTTTGTGAACCAGACTACGCGCATTGCTGAGGTTGAACTGCAGGCAGGCGACGCCATACTTTTAGTCTTGGCGGCGGCCAGCAGAGATCCGCAAGCTAACCCCGCGCCGAATGATTTTCTCTTGGAAAGAACAGAGCGACGTGTGTTCGGTTTTGGTCGTGGCAAGCATGCCTGTCCCGGGCAAAAAATCGCCTGCAGCATCGCCACCGTAGCGATGGAATATCTACTCGAATCAGAATTAAATTTTAGCCGTGATGCGCTGGAGTGGACGTACCGGCCTTCTTTGAACGGGCGCATTCCCGTATTTTCAAACCAAAGGATTTAAGATGATCGCCGTTATTTTTGAAGTGCTGCCGCATGTAGAACATAAGCAAGATTATCTCGATATCGCTGCTTCATTGGCACCGCGATTAAAAGACATGGATGGCTTCATTTCCATCGAACGTTTTCAAAGCTTGAGTGAGCCGCAAAAAATTCTCTCGCTATCTTTCTGGCGTGACGAAGAGGCAGTTGCAGGCTGGCGCAATATCGAAGCGCACCGTGGCGCACAAAGCAAAGGGCGCAAGGAAATTTTTCAGGATTACCGGATCAGGATTGCTGGCGTGATACGCGACTATGGATTGAATCAGCGTGAGCAGGCGCCGCAAGATAGTCGGTGTCAACATGGATAAGAAAATATTCTCTATGTCCGAATTGGATATTTCCCCCAGCTACCCAGATACGGCGTTGCCGCTCTCGCCTAAATACTCCATCAGTTTTTTACTTAGTCGTCACCACTCCCGTCTGGGAAAATATCATTGGCACACCCTTGCCATTCAAAACCGCCGTGGTCAGGGATAATTGGTCATCGCGCTGCTTTGCTATAAACGTTTCTCCATGATTATCGCTAGTCACTGAGTAGCCGTCTAAGCCTACGCCAAGAACCTGACCATTCAGCAGTTCGATAAAATCCGTGATCGAGCTTTTGGTGCCGCTGACGACTTGGTTCCATGATTTTCCGTTATCGGTGCTGCGCAAAATTTTTCCGCTAATGCCGCCGACCAGGATGCTGTTGTCATTCAGGACGATGCCGGCCCAGAGGGTTCCCTTGTTGCCTGTCGCTAGCAGCTCCCAGGTTTTTCCATTGTCGGCGGAGCGATACACTGAACCTTGTTCGCCGACGATCAGGACATTGCCTGGCTTGTCAGGAAATATGCGGAAGAGATTCAGGTCGGAACGTTTGCCGCCCGGTGCCGCCGGTAGCGTGACAGTCTTCCATGATTTGCCGCCGTCATCCGTGACTAACAGCAGGCTGAACAGCCCCGCCGCTATGCCGTGATCTTTATCCTTGAACCAGACGGTATGCAGAGGTTGGTCGACGCTGGTGTCGTCGCGTTGTAGGCTCCAGCTTTCTCCGCCATCGGCAGTGTGGAGTATCACCCCCCAGTGACCTGCTGCCCAGCCTTGTTTGGCATCGATAAAGGATACGCCGGTCAGTGTAGCGCGGGTCGGAACCTGCTTGGCCTGACGATAGGTTTTGCCATCATCGTCAGACAACAAGATCACGCCACGATCGCCCACAGCGACTATGCGCGGGCCAGCCAGAGCAGTACCCAGCATCATCATTTGACTGGGATGCAGCAGGCGCGCCGACGCTTGTTGCTTAAGGTTTTCCAGTGGCGCAGTTTGCTGGGCATTACCTATGGCGCTGGCCAGTAAAGCCCCGATGGCAATGACAAACTTTACGAGTATTACTTTGGTTTTCAATCGAAATTCTCCACTTATTTTTTTACTTAATGATCAAGTATGCTCGGCATTTTGACCGGTCCACGGCGCGGAAACAGGCGCTCCAATACCACCGCAACTGCAGGCAATACCGTCATCGCCATCACCAGGTTGATCAGGAACATGAAGGCGAGTAACTTGCCCATGTCAGCTTGAAATTTCAACTCGGAGAATGACCAGGTCGCGACACCCACGGCCAGCGTGATCGCGGTAAAAATCGTCGCCATACCGACTTCAAGTATCGACGCCTCAAGTGCCTTCACGATATTCTCACCCGCCGCCAGGTGGCTCTGCAGGCGGTTGTAAATATAGAAGGAATAATCGACGCCTATGCCTACCGCCAGCACCATGACTGGCAGCGTCGCCACTGTCAGGCCGATCTCGAATTCCTTCATGAACCAGTAACCAATAAAGGTTGCCACCGTCAGTGGCAGGCAACATGCCAACACTGCGCGCAGATCACGGTAGGCCAGCAACACCAGCAGCGCAATCGCACCATACACGTACAGCATCATCGGCAATTCGCTACGTTCGACTTCATCATTGATCGCGGCCAGCACACCGGCATTGCCTGAGGCAAGCCGTATTGTCACGCCAGCCAGTGTATTGGTTTTGCGGAAGGCCTTGGCAGCGGCAATCACTTGATTGATGGTGACGGCCTTATGATCGGTCAGATACAGATGAGCTGCGGTCATGCTGCAATCGGTATTCACGTATCCGCGCGTGCGGCCGATTTCTGTCGCCAGCCCGGCGTAGTTGACCTGGTCGATAGGCACCACCGCCATCTTCGGGCTGCCCTCGTTGTAGCCTTGGCTGTAGGTACGCAATTGAGTAGAGAAGGAGTTGATCGCCTGCACTCCTGGTACTTGCAGCATCTCGGCGACAAAGTCATCCTGAAATTTGCCGATGGCGACATTGTTGCAAGAATCTGTCGGTGCTTCAAACACGATACTCAACCAATCCAGACCGAGATCGTAAGCTCCGGCAATAGCGACTGCATCACGGTTGAAGCGCGAATCAGGACGCAGCTCAGGCGCGCCCGGCTGCACCGTTCCGACCACGCGGTCGCGACTACCCCATACCGCCATGCCCAAGACCATGACTGTGACCAGCGACATGATGATGGCATTTTTTGGTTCGGCGACACGGGCAAGGCCACGCAATAAATTTGAGCGGGTCTGGCGTTTTTCCATGGCCTTGTCGGCGTAAGCCTGGGCGAAATTGAAATACGAAGCAGCGACCGGCAACATCACGAGATTTGTAATGATCTTGTAGGCGACACCGATCGACGAAATCACGGCGAGTTCCTTGACCATCGGTATCGGGATCAATAATAAGGTGATGAACGAAACTAAGGCAGTGACCAGAGCCAGCGAACCAGGAATCAGCAAGCCGGTAAAACTCAGGCGTGCCGCTTCCATCGTGGTCTTGCCATGCGCCAGTTCGCGCACGATAAAATTGATCTGCTGCACACCGTGCGAGACACCAATCGCAAACACCAGAAACGGCACCAGCACCGCCAATGGATCTAGTCCGTAACCCATCAGACGCAAGGTGCCAAATTGCCAGATCAGTGAAGTGATCGAGCAGGCAATCGGCAATAAGGTAAGGCGAAATGAATGGCAGTACCAGTACACCGCCAAAGCTGTGAGCAGCATCGCGATAGCGCAAAATTTCAGGACACCCGAGGCAGCATCAGCTATATCGCCGATCTGCTTCGCGAAGCCGATAATCTGAATCTCGTATTGCCCATCCTCAAATTTGGCGCGGATGTTTTGTTCGAGCAAATGATTGTAAGCGACGTAATCGAGTTTCTTGCCAGCGGTATCGACTTCACCGATCTCTGCTGAAATCATCGCGCTGGTCTGGTCGCGTGACACTAGCACACCGACATAGCCGCCTTGACTTGTCGCGCGCTGCATATCGGCTATCGCTTCCGGGGTTAGTGTGTCGACTGTGACGGTACCGGGGATCACCGGCTGCGCACGAAAGCCCTCATCGGTAATCTCATTGACGAAACTATTTGGCGTCCACAGCGATTGCACCCCGAGGCGATCCACACTCGGCAGATAAATCACCGCCTGCGTCACCTCATACAAACGCGTCAGCGTGGCCTTGTTCCAGATCGTGCCATTTTTTGCCTTGACGACGATCGTCAACCGATTCGCGCCGAATAACTGGTCACGATATTTTTGAAAGGTTTCTATGTATTCATGACCTACCGGCATTTGTTTTTCAAAGCCTGCTTCCATGCGCAATTGCACGGCAAAAAAAGCCATAACTGCGGTCAAGCTGACCAACACACCAAGCACCAGCGCGCGTCGGCGAAACAGGATACCTTCTAACTGTTTTACGATCCCACCCAAAATAATGCACTCCTTAATTGTTGCTCACATCTATTGCACCGATAGAACTCCCCCTCTCCCGCTAACGGGAAAGGGGGCTTAAATCAAAAACTATACGACACAAATCCACCGACAAAATCCCTATCCGAATACACCTGGCGCATAGGATCTGTTTTGCCACCGAAATATTTGGTGACATTCAGACCTGCTTGCCATTTGACCGGATTTTGATTGAATAATAAGTAGAAGTTGGCTGACTTGGCACCGTCGAGATAGTTGGCGGTAAAGGTCGGCGTATTTCCCTTGAACGAATGCGAGAACGTCATACCGGGCGTCAGCTGCCAACCCGGAATAACTGTGCCATCATAAGTCCAGTTAAAGTCAACCACATAACCTGCCGACACATCAGTACCGCCGCCAGCCGTGATCGGGCTTGCCGGATTCATGCGATCCAAAAAGACCAGATAACCAGCAGCAGGAACCTGATCTACTGAAATGCCTTCGATACTACGCGTGATACGCGTGTTGGCACCGATACCAGGGTATTTAATCGCGACCAATTCAGCCGTCAGGAAACCGGCATCCGCACCCAGAAAATCGAGTACAGGTTTATGATCGCCCGGCGTCAATTGCAATTGACCGGTTAAATGGAATTGGTATTTTTTGTTATCCGCCCACAATGGGCAATTGTTCAGTACCACGCCATTGGTATTTGCATCGAGCGGGCCGCCTGATGCGAAGCAGCCAGACAAGGCTACGGCATCTTTAGGACGATACGAGAGCTCGGTACCGATTGCCCAGTTACCCAACGGGAAGTTGGCGCTGACGCCAAACAGTTTGCGATCTTCCTTGAATTGCCACTGAAATTCTGTGCCGCTACCTGCGAGATTCAGGACTGGCGCCTTGTCGTGATAGTTCAGGTAATAGAATCCGAAATCGATATCGGCGCCCTGAGGTTTATAGTGCAAAGACAGGCCATATTGGCCTTGTTTGCGCGGCGTCTTGTCGTCGATGGTTGGTACCCAGAAATCGGTGTTCCCGGTCGCCAACACATCGGTAATCGTCGGGTTGCGCTTGCCGGTGACTGCGGCTGGATCGAGTCCGGTGACGTTGTAGTTGCCGCCGTTATAGCTGACTTGTTCACGACCCTTGTCGTAGTAATCCGCGACTGAAAAATACGATCCTACTGGCGGCAGGCGGTTGCGGTTCCAGCCGAACTGGTAGTAACCCTCAACGTTAAAACCATTGCCAAGTGCACTGGCCAAGCTGATCATAGGTGCCGGTAAGACCGCTTCCTTGATCTGTGTGCCAGGCACCATCAAGCGTTGATAATCGAGCGAGTTGGTAGCGTTGATGCCGCCTACGCCATACAGGCTTTCACCCCAGTTGATGACCTGGTTACCCAGACGCACACGGGCGGTCTGGCCGCCAATTTCGAACTGCTTGCTGATCCATGCATCGAGCAGGCGTACATCATTCACCACCTGGTCACGTGCATCGCTGGATAGATCGGTGCGACGTGTGCTGTTTGCCTTGAAATCTTTCATCCAGCTGGCACGCAACATGATCTTGATTTTTTCTTCCGGGATGCTCATCAGAAGTTCATGCGTTCCCTTTAGGTAAGCGCTGAAAAAATCGCCTTTGTTGTAGTTCAGGTCGCCATTGTCACCGGCTGACCATTGCGCCGTATTTGCGCTGGCACCACAAGAGGAATTGGTATCGCCAATCAAGGCACAGCTCTGCGCTTGTATGCGCTTACCAAAGCCCACAGTGAGAGTCGAATCGAGCGCTCCCTCGACTGAACCGGATTCATTTTTAAACGATTCCGCATACGCGGATGCGGACAATAATACTGTGGCCGACGCGACCGCGCCCACCAGCACACCATAAAATTTGCGCTTCATGTTTACTCCAGTATAAGTAGATTTTTCTTAAATTTTCCTGAGCAGCTGATCGATACGGGAGCGGCCTCGCACAGGGCGTGCCGCTCCGACCTCAGCTCTTAATGCAGCTGCTTATTCAACGATTAACGATCACTAATGGCGCGCAGGTTTTCTGCGGAATAGAATTCGTCTTTCATGCGCGGATTACCGCTGGCTTCCGGGTAGAAACGCAAGTCTTTGCCGCCGCCGCTGACATTGGAATCCGTGACATAACGACCGCTGATGAAATCGTTCAGGTAATACAGCGCGGTATTGGTGCAGGCACCGATTTCCCATGCTGGATACACGCCGGATTCTTTCTGGCGCCAGAGTTTGCCTTGGCCATCGTAATCTTCACTGTCGGAAGCGAGCCAGGTATCTTCGTCAAAATAGAATACTTTTTTCGGTGTCAGGTGACGCACACCTTCTTTGACGGCGGCTTCAACCACCCAGACTCTATGCAATTCATAACGACGCGCATCGTTGTCGACGTATGGCAACTTAATACCCTGAGCACGCAAAGCGGTATTGGTGCCGCCGAAATTATTGTACTGAATGTACATTTCTTTCTTGCCGACGATCTTCCAGTTGAAACGATCCGGGTTACCGTAAAACATAAACAGGCCATCGTTAGGTAACTGATTTTCGAAACCGATCAGTGGAGTGTCGTACGCATAGTTAGGCAAACGACGCACGCGACGCTGGCCAGTAAAGTAATAGAACGACTCGGCATCCTTGGCGAGGAAATAATTCTGGATCAAAGCTTGGCCAGCCAATGCTGGTGGTTCCTTGAACGCGTAGTAAAAACCTTGCTGCACACCTTTTACTGCGGCTGGCGAGGTCGTGCCTTTTTTACCCCAAGGGAAGTAAGCTGCCTGCTCCCAACGGGTATCAACACCGATATCTGAACCTGGACGTGGCGAAACCGTGGTACGCGCGTCCATCCATTCAACACCGACGCCCTGATAACGCATCAGATAGTTCCAGATAACTTCGATACCTGCCTTCGGTGCAGGGAAAGGAATGCCTGGTAAATTCGCGTCAGCCAGAGACCAGCCATCCGCCGCGATTTTTGATTTCGCTGCACCAGTCGCCGTGTTATTTAAAACGAAGTCAGGGTAAGAGCAACCGCGATGAGACGGAAACACGTTCATCTGATAACCCTTCATCTGCTTGATCATAGCGATCTGACCCGGGCTCATTTTGTCGGCATACTTATCGACGTTCGCTGCATCGATGGAGAATAAGGCTTTCTCATCTTTGTATTTAGAAAAATCACCGCGCGGTTTCCCCCACGACCAATTGCCATGTGGCTGATCAGTGGCGCCACTCCATGCCGGAATTGTGTTGTCCTTGTTTCCTGCTTTTTCTGCACCAGCTGGCGTCAGATCGCCCGCCGCCATACTGCTTTGTGCGTAACAGCCGAATACGCCCAGCGTTACAAGCAAAGCTAATTTTTTGAGCTTCATTCAATATCCCCTTTTTTAATTTAAAAATTTACTAAGTTAAACTTACGAATTGATGCAAATTAATCTGGTGTTTCAAGTTTTTTTGCTTAGTTGTGCTTGAGTTCATCGTCCTCCAATGATCGCGATGTAGTCGGTGGTCCAGCGGCTATATGGCACGCAAGTTCCCTGCGTCTTGCACTGAGTTTCAGGCGTTCTCCAGAAGTGAATTTTGTCTACGTTGGCGATGCCGTTGTCGGCGCAACCCGTTGCGCCTAGCAGTGCATTTTTTGTACAAGCGGCGGGTACTACCGGGACCGAGCCAAACCACGCGGCCAGATCACCCTGTACCTTGGTATTCAGCGACCATTCCATCCATTGGTAAGCGCAACTTGGATGCTTGGCATCGGCATGCATCATCGTAGTGTCAGCCCAGCCGGTCGCACCTTCTTTCGGAATAGTGCTGGCGATTGCTTGTTTGTTGCCTTTAAGCGTATTTACCTGGAACGGCCATGCGCCAGAAGCGACGATGCCTTCATTGGTAAAGTCTTGCACCTGAACGTTGGCGTCATGCCAGAAGCGCGCTACCAATGGCCTTTGCGCGCGTAGCAAATCGAGTACTGCCTTGTACTGTATTTCATTCAGTTCATACGGATCTTTAATACCAAGTTCAGGACGCTTGCTCATCAGGTATAAGGCTGCATCGGCGATGTAGATCGCGCCATCGTAGGCTTGCACCCTGCCTTTGTTTGGTTTGCCATCGGGGAGACTGCCGGCTTCAAACACTACCGACCAACTGGTTGGCGCGACCTTGAAAATTTTGGTGTTGTACATCAGGACATTCGGGCCCCATTGGTATGGCACGCCAAAATGTTTTCCATCGACGGTGTTCCAGGCCGCATCGGCAAAATGTTTATCGATTTTGCTAAAACTTGGGATTAGCGCGGTATTGATTTCCTGCACCTTCTTGCCACGTATCAACCTGAGTGAAGCATCGCCGGACGCCGTGACCAAATCGTAATTGCCCTGATTCATCAGCGAAACCATCTCGTCCGAGGTGTTGGCAGTCTTGACGACGACTTTACAACTGCTGCTCTTTTCGAATTGCGTGACCCAGTCGTAAGCCTTGTCGGAAGCGCCGCGCTCGATATAACCTGGCCACGCGATAATGCTGACCGTCCCTTCGCCGGGGCCGACTTTCTGTATTGAGGCGGCATCGGAGAGTAGAACAGTACCAAGCGAGGCGACAGCCAGCGCACATTTAAGGAGATTGGTTTTGGAAATTATCTTTTTCATCATTCTTATCCTCGATTGTTGTATTTCGGAGAAAACTGGTCGCTCCAGAAATAGTTCACGGTGTAGAAGTCGGGCGTTGCTTTGCTTCACCTGTTACCCCCGCTACGTCTGCTAGTTGGGTGCCCTGCACTGGTCAGACTTTCTAGTAAATTGATTCTATGGAAATTACACGACAGTCACAAATTCTTAATTCAAATACGAGGTATCGGAAATATTGATGCATAATGGAATTATGATTTTATGACGGTGTGCTTATGTCTCTCTCTATCCGAAATATCCGGTATTTCACTGCGGTGGCGCAGTCCGAATCGATCACCGGTGCGACGCAAACGCTGAACATTTCCCAATCAGCGATTACTGAATCCATCCGCAGCCTTGAGGAAGACCTCGGCATCGCCTTGTTTGACCGGCACGCCCGTGGCATGACCCTGACCCACGCCGGGCATCAGTTCCTGCGCCATTGCCATGAAATCATGGCGGCCATCAGTCGGGCGCGCAATGCACTGACAGAGCGCCCGGACACGGTATCTGGCACGCTGAACATAGGTGTAACCGGCCTGATGATTGGCTACTACTTACCTTATCTCTTGGATCGCTATCGCCGCGTATTCCCGAATGTGAATGTCAAGGTACTGGAGGACCGCTCTGAATTCCTGCAGGATTTATTAGTTAACGGCGAAATCGACGCAGCCATTCTGATCGTTTCCAACGTCAAAGATGGCCATGCACTAGGGACGGAAACGCTGATTCAGTCGCAGTGGCGGGTCTGGTTACCAATACATCATGAGCTGCTAGAAAGTAAGAAAATCTCGTTGGAGCAGTTAAAAGAGCATCCGCTGATCATGCTTAAGAATGATGCATTTGATGAAATGATTTCGGCATTGATGCGTAAGCGCGGTGGCAGCCACCACAATACGATGCGTACCACTTCTGTCGAGGCGGTTCGCAGTCTGGTGGCGACCGGAGCTGGCTTGACTCTCCTGCCAGACTTCATTTTCCGCCCTTGGTCGCTCGAGGGTGACCGGCTGGAAGTCAGGCCGGTGGCCGATGAACTGCCAACTGTCGAGATTGGTGTGGCATGGCGTCGCGGCCATGAACTCAATGATGCGACCCGAAATTTCCTGTTAATCGCCCGGGAATTCAGCCGACATCTTTCAGATTAGTGGTTTTTCCCCCACAAGTTTGTTTTTTCACTGAGTGACGATGTCTTTCTGGCGCCCCGATTCTTCTCCGGCGGCGCCTAATCCTGCAAAAAATAGTCTATCCATCGATAGCGCTCGCCTTTAAACGTCCATTTTTTTCCACGGGTTCGCCAAAATAAGGAACGTATCGTTTTTTTCGATACGTGGTTTTGGAATTCAGAATTGGTCGACTTCCACTTCAGGCCGTACAATCATTCTCACTAAGTCGTGGCACAAGAAATTGGGCAGGATTGTTGTTTTTTTCACGATTAGATGCCGAGTTCAGGCGATGCGGTTTTTCGTCATTCCCGCGTAGGCGGGAATCCAGAAGGAAAATCGTGCGGAGCACGCCAATATCGCTGTGCGTAATTGACGAACTGGATTCCCGCCTACGCGGGAATGACGATTCTTGAGAATCTGCACTTTGAAATATCAAGCAATGTTAGAAAACTGAAAAGGATAGTCTTTTGAAAGTTGTCGAATTCAAGAATATAAGTCGCTTATTTGGCAAAATGCGCGCCGTTGATCGAGTTAGCTTCTCCATCGAAGACGGAGAATTTTTTTCCATGCTTGGCCCATCTGGTTCTGGCAAGACCACCTGCCTGCGCCTTATTGCCGGTTTTGATCAGGCAACTTCGGGCGAACTACTCATTGCTGGAGTGGATGCTACCGGGGTGCCGCCTTACCTGCGTGATATTAATACTGTGTTTCAGGATTACGCCTTGTTCCCCCATATGAATGTCAGGGATAACGTGGCGTATAGCTTGATGGTACGCGGCGTATCGACGGGCGAACGCTGGCAACGTGCCGACCGCATGCTTGATCTGGTGCGCCTCGGTGAGTTTGGCGACCGGGCGCCGGGTGCGTTGTCCGGCGGTCAGAGACAGCGCGTTTCACTGGCGCGTGCCTTGATCAATCAGCCAAAAATTCTGCTTCTGGACGAACCGCTCGGTGCGCTTGACCTCAAATTGCGCGAACAGATGCAATTTGAGCTGAAAGCCTTGCAGCGCAAACTCGGCATTACCTTCATCTACGTTACCCATGATCAGGGCGAAGCGCTCAGTATGTCGGACCGCGTGGTGGTGTTCAATAAGGGTCGCATCGAGCAGATCGCCGCGCCACAACAACTATATAGAGAGCCTGCGAGTTTGTTTGTCGCCGAATTCGTCGGCACTTCAAACTTGCTC